>JAVRPG010000818.1:0-3412 GCA_032162325.1 Mycobacterium sp.
GACGCGAGTCGGGATTCGCGCGCAGTTGGTCAAGCAGCGCGGCGATCTGGTCGATGTGGCGCCCGTCCGGCGTCGGCCACGACCGCCACTGCACGCCGTAGACCGGGCCCAGATCGCCTGTCTCCGAAGCCCATTCGTCCCAGATGCTGACGCCGTGTTCCTTCAGCCATTGCACATTCGAGTCACCCCGCAGGAACCACAGCAGCTCGTAGATCACCGACTTGGTGTGCACCTTTTTGGTGGTGATCAACGGGAAACCGGCGGTGAGGTCGTAGCGCATCTGGTGGCCGAACAGGCTGCGGGTGCCGGTGCCGGTGCGGTCCGATTTGGGTGCGCCGCGCTCGAGCACCAGCCGCAGCAGATCCTCGTACGGCGTAGCGATTGGCACGTCGGTCAGCTTACGTCCAGTGCCGACGAGTAGAACGGATGCCATGCCGAGTATCTCCGCGACCGTCACCACACCCGACGGCGCCTGTCCCGTGACCCTGCACACCCCCAACGGCACCGGCCCATGGTCGGCGGTCGTGATGTATCCCGACGCCGGCGGCGTCCGACCGACCTTCCAGGAGATGGCGGCCAGGCTGGCCGGCTTCGGCCACGCCGTTCTGCTGCCCGACGTGTACTACCGGCAGGGCGACTGGGAGCCGTTCCAGATGGAAACCGTGTTCGGTGATCCCGAGCAGCGCAAGCGCCTGATGACGATGGTCGGCAGCGTCACGCCCGAGATGATCGCGTCCGACGCGGCCGCGTTCTTCGACTTTCTGGCGTCGCGGCCCGAGGTCAAGGGTGACGCCTTCGGCGTCTGCGGGTACTGCATGGGCGGTCGGACGTCGGTGATCGTGGCCGGCAGGGTGCCCGACCGCGTGGCAGCCGCGGGATCGTTCCACGGCGGAGGCCTGGTCACCGATGACGCCACCAGCCCGCATCTGCTCGCCGACCAGATGAATGCGACGGTCTACGTCGCGGGCGCCGAGAACGACGCGTCGTTCACACCCGAACAGGCCGAGACGCTGGACAAGGCGCTGACCGCGGCCGGCGTCACGCACACGGTCGAGTTCTATCCGGCCGCGCACGGATTCGCGGTCCCGGACAACCCGCCGTACAACGAGGAGGCCTCCGAACGGCACTGGATCGCGCTGCAGCAGCTGTTCGAATCCGCGCTGCCCAATTGACGCTGTCGCTGCGGGCGCAGAACCGGGCCACACTCGCCCGCCAGTTGCTCCTGCAGCGGTCGCCGATGAGCGCGCTCGACGCGATCGAGCACCTCTCAGGCGCAGGCGCAGGCGCCGTTCGCGCCGTACTACGGGTTGTGGAGCCGGCTGGACGCGTTCACCGGTGAGGAGCTGTCAGGACTGCTCACCTCCCGCAAGGCCGCTCGGATCGTGCTGATGCGTGGCACCATCCACCTCGTCACCGCCAACGATTGTCACCGGCTGCACCCGCTGGTCCAGCCGGCGCTGGATCGCATGCTGCGGACCAACGCCACGCACGGCAAGCCGCTCGGCGCCGTCGATGTGACCGCGGTCGTCGACGCTGCCAAGCGGCTTCTCGACGCCGATGCGCTCACCCCGGGTGAGGTCGGCGCCCGGCTAGGCGAGCAATGGCCGGACACGCCGCCGGGATCGCTCGCCGAGGCCGCTCGCAGCCTGTTGCCGTTGGTACAAGTTCCGCCGCGGGCACTCTGGCAGCGCAGCGGACAGGTCCGGCTGACCACCGCGACGGCATGGCTCGGCAAGCCGCGAGGGAAAGCGCTCACGATTGACGACTTGGTGGTGCGCTACCTCGCGGCGTTCGGCCCCGCGAGCACCGCAGACGTGCAGACGTGGAGCGGGCTCAGCAGGCTGGGCGAGGTGATCGAGCGCCTCGCGCCCCAATTGATCCGCTTCAAAAGCGAACGGGGACAGATACTTTACGATCTGCCCGATGCGCCGCGTCCCGACCCTGAGACACCGGCACAGGTCCGGCTCATCGCCCCGTTCGACAACATCCTGCTGTCGCACGCTGATCGCACGCGCATCATCAGCGACGAGCACCGCAAGAGGCTCTTCTCATCCAAGAACGGCATTGTCCCCGGCGCACTGCTCGTCGACGGCTACGTCGCCGGTTGGTGGGAACTCGTGGGCAAGGGCGAAGCCACCAGCATCCTGGTCCACCCGTACATCGAACCCGACAGCGACGCTCTGGACGCGATCGCGGCCGAAGGTGGGCGCCTGCTGAACAGGACTTTCGGGACCATCGACCCGGTGGTCACGATCACGGCTTAGCGGACGGGTGTCGCCGGTCGTGGAAGTGCGTCTGCAACGCTCTGACCACGCCGCGTCCCGCGTAAATGGCCGCGGCGATCGACAGCAGGATCATGAGGACGAACGTCGGCAGCCAGTTGGTCCGGCTGTGGCTGACGTTCCACCAGATGATGGTGAAGAGAATGGCGCAGATGAACACCACAATGTCGCGCCAATTCCCCCGGTAAGAGAGGGCCGCTTCGCGCAGGGAGCGGCTCTTCTCGCTTGCCATGATCAGATCGTCGATGCGCTCGTCGATGCTGCGCTGTAGGTTGGCCCGCCGCTCGGTCTGCTCCGGTGGTAGCCGGTCCAGCAGGTCGAGGTCTTGCTTGATCAGGCCGCGAACATCCGGGCCTTTAATGCCGCCCGCGGCGATGCCGAGCAACGCTCCGCCTGCGATCGGAGCCGCACCCAACGCAAGTTCGGCTATACCGGGCATGTTTCCTCCGTCATTCCATCAGCGTCGCGGCCAGCGTGCCACCGAGCTCATACGCGCGCTCACGGACGCCGGCGTCGATCGTGCCGATGACTTCGAGCACGTCGGCGGCCTTGTTCAGGGCGAGCCCGGTGGCCACCTTGTCTACCGCATTGGCCGCGCCAACGGTGTCGTTATTGCCATGAACCCACAAGCCGTATGGCCGGCCGGCCACGTGATCGAGGCTCGGGTAGTAGACGGTATCGAAGAAATGCTTGAGCGCACCGGACATATAACCAAGATTGGCGGTCGTGCCGAACAAGTAGCCGTCCGCGTTGAGCATGTCGGGGACCGTCGCCGCCAGGGCGGGCCGGACCTCGATGTCGACGCCTTCGATGTCGGGGTCTCTGGCGCCGGCGAGGACGGCCTCGAGCAGCTCGCGGGTGCCCGGCGACGGGGTGTGGTGGACGACCAGCAGCGTCTTGCTCACCGTCCCTCCTCCATCTCGACAGCCTTTTTCATGGTCTCGCGGGCGCGGCCGCGGTCGCCGGCATAGTCATAGGCGCGGGCGAGTCGATACCACCGCCGCCAGTTGTCCGGGTCGCTTTCGAGTTCGTCGCGGACAGTCTCGAACAGCGCGTCGGCGGCGTCACGCTGGATCCGCCCGGACGGCATCCGCGGCAGGGAGCTGACGTCGAGCTCCATGCCTTCCTCT
>JAVRPG010000819.1:0-6497 GCA_032162325.1 Mycobacterium sp.
TCGACGACGAACACGCGCGTGCCCGGCTCGATGGTGTCCGCAGGCAGCTCCAGGGTGGCGGTGCCGTACTCCAGGTCGTAGGTGCGCGATGCGGACACGCGCGGGAGCTTGCCCGCCTTGCGCACCGGGACGATGCCGGTGCCCGCAATGAGCGCCGCGGCGGCGCCGAGCAGAAACCCGCGGGCCTCGATGCCGACGACGACGTCGGCGTCGCCCATCTGCACCGCCAGTTCGGTGGCCACGGCGGTGAACGCCTCAGCGTCCGCCAGCACCGGTGTGATGTCCCGGAAGAGGACCCCTGGCGTGGGTAAGTCCGGCACGTCGCGGTCGAGGCTCTCGATGCGCGCGAGCTGACCGTCCTCGTCCGCGTCCGCTTCCGGAGCGGTCACCGGCGGCGCTGTCCTGTCGGCCGAGACGCTTTGCCGGTGGGACGGACCTGACGCGCTGTATGGGCTCCCTTGCCAGGCCTCGCCGGGGTGCTCGCCGCGGCCGCCACGGCCCGTTCGCGGCGCAGTTCCCTCGCGAGCTGGTCGTCGTCGGCCAAATCGGCCTCGGCCGCCGCAATCTCGGCGTCTTCACCGTTGGAGGTCGGCTGGACGGCAGTCACGGCAGCCGCCCGCTGGCGCCGTGCTACAACCCGTGCGGCCTGCTGCTGGTAGCGCCGGTCGCGCATCTTGAGATCGACCAGCAACGGCGTGGCCAGCAGCAGCGACGAGAGCGCGCCGGCCAGGATGCCGACCATCTGCACCAGCGCGAGGTCGGCCAGCGTGCCGACGCCCAGCACCCCGACCCCGACGATCATCAACCCGATCACCGGGAGCACCGCGATCAGCGATGTGTTGATCGACCGCATCAGGGTCTGGTTCAGCGCCAGGTTCGCCGCGTCGGCGTAGGTCCGACGGGTGAGCCCGAGGATGCCCCGGGTGTTCTCCCTGACCTTGTCGAACACCACAACCGTGTCGTAGAGCGAGAAACCGAGGATCGTCAGCAGGCCGATCACGGTGGCGGGGGTGACCTCGAAGCCCACCAGCGAGTACACACCCGCGGTGGTCGCCAGGTCGAAGAACATCGTCGCCAACGCGGACATCGCCATGTACCGCTCGTAGCGCACCGTGATGTAGATGGTGACGAGCACGAGGAACACCACTAGCGCGATGAGCGCCTTCTTGGTGATCTGGCCGCCCCAGGTCTCCGACACCGCCGAGTCGCTGATGACCTGCTTGGACGGCTGGCCGTCGGAGCCCTTCGGCTGGAACGCGTCGAACAACGCGGTGCGCAGTTTTTCGGTCTCCTGGTTGGTCAGCGTTTCCGAGCGGATCTGCACGGTGGCCGAGCCGCCGCTGCCGACGACCACCACGGATTCGGCCGACTTGCCGAGCGCCTTGCTGAACACATCCTCGACCTGCTGGACATTGACTGTGCCCGACGCGCCGGCTGAAGGCATCGATACCTTCGTGCCGCCCTCGAAGTCGATGCCGAAGGTGAAGCCGCGCAACACGATGCTCGCGATCGCCACCGCGACGATCAGGCCGCTGACCGAGAACCAGAACTTGCGTCGCCCAATGACCTCGAACGCGCCGGTGCCGGTATACAGCCGGACGAAGAAGCTGTGCCGTGGCGCACCCGCGGCGGTGGCTTCGAGGTCGGCTGCCTCGACGCCGGTGGTCTCGGTCTCGTCCCGAAAATGTTTGGCGGCCATCTGGCTATCCCCGTCCCGTCGCGTCTGTGGCCGCTCGTCGTTCGCGCGCGATCTGCTGCACCGCCCCGAGCCCGTTGAACGCCGGCTTGGCCAGCGTCGGCGACTTCGACGCGAGGTACACCAGCGGCCAGGTCACCAGGAACACCACGACGACGTCGAGAATCGTGGTCAGGCCCAGCGTAAACGCGAAGCCCTTTACCTGGCCGACCGCCAAGAAGTAGAGCACCGCGGCAGCCAGGAAGCTGACCGCGTTGCCCGACAGGATCGTCTTACGCGCCCTGGCCCAGCCTCGCGGCACTGCCGAGCGGAACGAACGCCCTTCGCGTATCTCGTCTTTGATGCGTTCGAAGAACACCACGAACGAGTCGGCTGTCGTGCCGATACCGATGATCAGACCGGCAATACCCGCCAGATCGAGCGTGTAGTTGATGTATCTGCCGAGCAACACAAGGATTGCGAAAACCATTGCGCCGGAAGCGACCAGCGACAGTGCGGTCAACAATCCGAGCACACGGTAATACAGCAGCGAATACAACAACACCAGTGCAAGACCGATCGCACCCGCGATCAGCCCGGCCCGCAGCGAGGTCAAACCGAGTGTCGCGGAGACGGTTTCGGCCTCCGAAGATTCGAACGACAGCGGCAGCGAGCCGTACTTCAGCACGTTGGCCAGTTCGCGGGCCGAGTCGGCGGTGAACCGGCCGGTGATCTGCGTGCGCCCACCCGGGATGGCTTCCTGGATCGCCGGCGCGCTGACCACCTGCGAGTCGAGCACGAACGCAGTCTGGGTGCCGACGTTGGCTGCGGTGAAGTCGGCCCAGATCCGCGACGCCTCATCGTTGAACTGCACGGTGACGACGTACTCGCCGCGCTGTTGATCGAGTCCGGAGTCGGCGCTCTTGATCTGCTCACCGCTGATGATCGACTTGTCCAGCAGATAGACCTCTTTGTGGTCCTGCGAGCAGGTCACCAACGGAAGGTTCGGGTCGTCGTTACCGGCCAGCGCATCCTCGTCGTTGCAGCGGGTGGCCTGGAACTGCAGCGCCAGGATCTGGATCTGTTGATCGGCGCTCTGCCGCAGCTGCTTCTCGTCAGCGATGCGAGACGCCAGGTCCTTCTTATCGGGCGGCGGCGGTGTGCCCGGCGGCGCAGGCGGAGCTCCCGGCGTGGGCGGGGGCGGTGCGGGTGTCGGCGGCGGCTCCTGCGGATACGGCCGAGGCTGCGGTGCCGGAGTCTCCGGCGGCGGGGCCTGTTCGGCGGGTGACGGCGGCGACACGGGCGCGCCGGGCTCGGCAGGAGCGCCAGGCGGCGGCGCCTCCGGCACGCCTGGTGGCGATCCCGGCGCGCCCGGCGGCAGCGCACCGCCCGGCGGCCCGGCGGTCGGTGGCTGCTGGCCCTGGCCCTCGGCCGGAATCACGTGGATCACCGGCCTGATGTACAGCCGCGCCGTCTGTCCCAGGTTGCGGGCCTCGCTGCTGTCGTTGCCCGGCACGGTGATGACCAGGTTGGAGCCGTCGATGATGACCTCGGACCCGGACACACCAAGGCCGTTCACACGGGCGCTGATGATCTGCTGTGCCTGGTTGAGCGCCTCCCGGGTCGGCGCGGAGCCGTCCGGTGTGCGTTCGGTCAGCGTGACGCGGGTGCCGCCCTGCAAGTCGATGCCCAGCTTGGGCTTGGCCTGCTTGTCGCCGGTCAGGAACACCAACAGGTATACGCCGACGAGCAGCACCAAAAAGAGCGTCAGGTAGCGGGCAGGTTGCACCGGCGCCGAAGTCGATGCCACGTTTCCTCAGGTCTCCTCGAGATCAGTTCGTCAGCACCGCAAAGGGTACGTGCTTGCGCTGGATAGTTAGCCGTCAGTCTTGTGGTTCGGGCTCTCGGTGACCTCGGTGGCGGTCGATTCGTGAGCTTCGTAGTCAACGTCGGTGTCGTCTGTGTCGTCGTCGATGTCGTCATCATCGTCGATGTCATCGACGATGCGGTCACGCACCGCGAGCTTCATCCACGTGGTGACGACGCCTGGCGCGATCTCCAGATCGACGTTGTCGTCGGTGATGCCTGCGATGGTGCCCTGCAGGCCCGACGTGGTGTGCACGCGGTCACCGATCTTCAGCGAATTGTGCAGGTCAATGGTGGCCTGCATCGCTTTCTTCTGGCGCCGCGACGCGAAGAACATGAACGCGCCCAGGATGAGGATCAGGGGTAGGAACAGAGTCAATTCGCCCATGGCGGCAGCTGTCTTTCGTTTCGGTCTTAGTTCACGGCGCCCGACCGGCAGGTCAGGGGCCTCGTCGTTGACTAGTGTGCCATTGCCGCTATCGGCGGCCGAGCCCCCGGTCGTGCGACCAGCTGTTAGCGTCGCGGAGTGCTCGGACACGTCGGCATCAATGTTCCCGACCTGGATGCGGCGAGGCATTACTACAGCGCGATGATGCCGCTGGTCGGATTCGAGATGTATGTCGACGCCGACGACCAGTTCGCGTATCGCCCAACGGCCGGCAAGCCGGGCACCTACCTGTTCTTCTACCCATCGGCCGAGCAATCCCGGTACTCGCGACATCAGGCCGGCCTTCAACACCTGGCGTTCATGGTGCGGACGCGCTCGGCGGTGACGACCGTCCACCCCGTCGTCGCCGAACTCGCGGGCCAATTCGGCGGGAGTGTGCGGCACCAGCCGCAGGAATACCCGCAGCCGTACTTCGCCACCTTCTGGCTCGATCCGTGGGGCTTCATGCTCGAAGCGGTGTGCCATCGCGACCGCGATTGACCACGCACAACGAAATCCGTTGCGGCAATCCAATCCGGCCAATGGTTCCGCTATGACGTGCCGAAGTTTTCGATCGGATCGGTGCGTCTCAGACTAGGCTCAAACGGCAACGCGGCATGCGTCGAACCCACCGGTCATCAGGAGGCTTCATTGAGCACCCTCGAGCAGAGCCGCTACCTCGCCACCGCGATTCCCGGTCCACGGTCACAGGCGCTGATCGACCGCAAGAGCGCCGCGGTGTCACGCGCCGTGGGCAACACGATGCCTGTCTACGCCGCCAGGGCGTTCGGCGGCATCGTCGAAGACGTCGACGGCAACCGGCTCATCGACTTGGGCTCGGGCATCGCCGTCACGACGATCGGCAACTCGTCGCCGCGGGTGGTCGAGGCCGTGCGGGACCAGGTGGCCAACTTCACCCACACCTGCTTCATGATCACGCCATACGAGGGCTACGTCGCGGTCGCCGAAGAGCTCAACCGGCTCACGCCGGGGAGTGGCGAGAAGCGGTCGGCGCTGTTCAACTCCGGGTCGGAGGCGGTGGAGAACGCGATCAAGATCGCCAGGACGTACACCCGCAAGCCGGCGGTCGTATCGTTCGACCACGCCTACCACGGCCGCACGAATCTCACGATGGCGCTCACCGCCAAGTCCATGCCCTACAAGCACGGCTTCGGGCCGTTCGCGCCCGAGATCTACCGGGCGCCGCTGTCGTATCCGTTCCGCGACGCAGAGTTCGGCAAGGAAATGGCCACAGACGGCGAGCTGGCCGCCAGGCGAGCCATCACGGTCATCGACAAGCAGGTCGGCGCCGACAACCTGGCCGCGATCATCATCGAGCCCATCCAGGGTGAGGGCGGCTTCATCGTCCCCGCAGACGGCTTCCTGCCCGCACTGCTGGACTGGTGCCGCAAGAACAACGTGGTGTTCATCGCCGACGAGGTGCAGACCGGGTTCGCCCGCACCGGCGCGATGTTCGCCTGCGAACACGAAGGCATCGAACCCGACCTGATCTGCACCGCCAAGGGCATCGCCGACGGCTTGCCGCTGTCCGCGGTCACCGGCCGCGCCGAGATCATGGACGCCCCGCACGTCAGCGGTCTCGGCGGCACGTACGGCGGCAATCCGGTCGCGTGTGCGGCGGCGCTGGCGACGATCGAAACGATCGAGGCCGACGGCCTCGTGGAGCGCGCTCGGCAGATCGAACAGCTGATGAAGGACCGGCTGTGCCGGCTGCAGGTCGACGACGACCGGATCGGTGATGTGCGCGGCCGAGGCGCGATGATCGCGATGGAGTTAGTCAAGCCGGGGACGTTCGAGCCCGACGCCGAGCTCACCAAGGCGCTGTGCGCCGGGTGCCACACCGCGGGTGTGATCGTGTTGTCCTGTGGGACATTTGGCAACGTCTTGCGTTTCCTGCCCCCGCTGAGCATCAGCGACGAGCTTCTCATCGAAGGCCTCGACGTACTCGCATTAGTCCTCGCGGACCTCTAAGGATCAAGGAGCTGACATGACCAAGGTTCAGAATTTCATCGGAGGCGAGCTCGTCGACTCCGTCAGCGGTGCAACGATGCCGTTGGTCGACCCGAGCACCGGCGAGGAGTACGCCACCGCGCCGATCTCCAACGAGGCCGACATCGACAACGCGTATGCCGCCGCCTCCAAGGCATTTGCCGATTGGAAGCGCACCACACCGTCGAGCCGGCAGAAGGCGCTGCTCGATTTCGCCGACGACGTCGAGAAGAACGCCCAGGCGCTCGTCGAGGCCGAGGGCCGAAACACCGGCAAGCCCAACCACCTCACCATGGCCGCAGAGATCCCTCCGATGGTCGACCAGATCCGGTTCTTCGCCGGTGCCGCAAGGATGTTGGAGGGCAAGTCGGCAGGCGAATACATGGAGAACCACACCTCGTGGATCCGCCGTGAACCGGTCGGGGTCATCGGCCAGGTGTCGCCGTGGAACTACCCGATGATGATGGCGATCTGGAAGTTCTGTCCGGCCATCGCGGCGGGCAACACCGTGGTCATCAA
>JAVRPG010000820.1:0-4603 GCA_032162325.1 Mycobacterium sp.
CTGGGTAGAGTTCACGGCGACCACACGAATGTCCGGCGTCGACCTCGAAAACGGACACAGCCTCCGCAAGGGCGCAGCCAGCTCGGTCGCCGACTGGGTGCGAAACCAAGGTGGCCGCGTGTCAACCGAACTGGGCGACATCGTCGACGGCATCTCCGCCGCGGGCGGCACTCCCCTGGTCGTCGGACAGATCATCCAAGAAAACGGGGTCGGCACAGCGTCCGTCCTCGGCGTCATCCACCTCACGGACGTCGTCAAGCAGGGCATGCGTGACCGGTTCGACGAGATGCGCCGGATGGGCATCCGAACGGTGATGATCACCGGCGACAATCCGATGACCGCCAAGGCCATTGCCGACGAGGCCGGCGTCGACGACTTCCTCGCCGAAGCCACTCCCGAGGACAAGATGGCCCTCATCAAGAAGGAGCAGGCCGGCGGCAAGCTCGTCGCGATGACCGGCGACGGCACCAACGACGCGCCCGCACTTGCGCAGGCCGATGTGGGCGTGGCGATGAACACCGGTACCTCGGCAGCCAAAGAGGCCGGCAACATGGTCGACCTCGACTCCGACCCGACGAAGCTCATCGAGATCGTGGAGATCGGCAAGCAGCTGCTGATCACCCGTGGCGCGCTCACGACGTTCTCGATCGCCAACGACATCGCAAAGTATTTCGCGATCATCCCGGCGATGTTCGTGGCGCTGTTCCCCGGCCTGGATCTGCTGAACATCATGCGGCTGCACAGCCCGCAGTCGGCGATCCTGTCGGCGGTCATCTTCAACGCGATCATCATCGTGATGCTGATCCCGCTGGCCCTGCGCGGTGTTCGCTACACCCCGAGCAGTGCGTCAAAGCTGTTGAGCCGCAACCTCTACGTCTACGGGCTCGGTGGCATCATCGCGCCGTTCATCGGCATCAAGTTGATCGACCTTGTCATCCAATTCTTACCGGGAATGTGAGAAATGAATCTCTCAAACTTCGTCCGCCAGCACTGGGCCGCGTTCCGTGCGCTACTGGTGCTCACCGTCATCACCGGCTTGGCCTACCCGCTGTTCATCTGGCTGGTGGCGCAAGTCCCGGGCCTGAGTGACAACGCGAACGGCTCGATCATCGAGGTCGACGGGAAACCCGTTGGCAGCAGGCTGATCGGTCAACAGTTCACGGATAAGGACGGCAACGCGTTGCCGCAGTACTTCCAGAGCAGGCCATCCGCGGCCGGCGACGGGTATGACCCGCTCGCGACCAGCGCGAGCAACCTGGGACCGGAAAGCATCGTCGACACCCCCGCCGATCCGTCGCAGCCGAAAGACGACAACGGCTACAAGGCAAGCCTGCTCACCCTGGTTTGCGGCCGCAGCTATGCCGTCGGGGAGCTGGAAGGAGTCGACGGGTCACGCCCGTTCTGCACGGGTGAGGGCGTGGGTGCCGTGCTCTCCGTGATCGGCCCCAGGGACTCGCTCGGCAACGTCGTGCACCCGACCAAGGTGGTCAGCGTCAACGAGCCGTGCGATACCACCCCGCGGCCGTTCCTCGATACCTATGAGGGTGTGCGGGTCGAATGCGCCAAGTTCGGTGACGACTACTCGATCGGTCAGATCGTGCCGATTCGCGGTGCGGCCCCTGCGGACCCCGCGGTGCCGATGGACGCCGTCACCGCCAGCGGCAGCGGCCTGGATCCACACATCTCGCCGGCGTATGCCGATCTGCAGGTGAACCGGGTGGCCAAGGCCCGCGGCGTGAGCCCGGATCAGGTGCGTGAACTGGTTCTCGCCAACCAGGACGGCCGCGTGCTCGGCTTCCTCGGCGAGGCCAGGGTCAACGTGTTGCAGCTCAACATCGCCCTCGATCAGAAGTACCCGGTGAAGAGCTGATCCTTCCGGTGGATGATGAGCGTGTGACCAGCAGCGATCAGCCGCGTGCGGCAGCATCATCGGACACCGATGACGACGCTGCGCCGTCATCGCCAAGCTCGGGCCAGTCGCTGCCGGCAAGGCCGCCAGGCGACGCCGAACCTCACGCTCATCGGGCCGATTACAAGAAGAGACGCGGGGAGCTGCGCATCTATCTCGGCGCAGCTCCCGGCGTCGGCAAGACCTTCGCCATGCTCGGCGAGGCTCAGCGCCGGCGGGAGCGGGGCACCGATGTGGCAGCCGCAGTAGTCGAGACGCACGGCCGCAAGAAGACCGCCGACATGATGGCCGGCATCGAGATCATCCCGCCGAAGTACATCGAGTACCGCGGCTCCAAGTTTCCCGAACTCGACGTCGAGGCGGTTCTCCGCCGGCAGCCACAAGTCGTGTTGGTGGACGAGCTGGCCCACACCAACACCCCCGGCAGCAAGAACCCGAAACGCTGGCAGGACGTCGAAGAGCTGCTCGACGCCGGCATCACCGTCATCTCGACGGTCAACGTCCAGCACCTGGAGAGCCTCAACGACGTCGTCGCCCAAATCACCGGCATCGAACAACAGGAGAAGGTGCCCGACGAGGTCGTGCGTGCCGCCGACCAGATTGAGCTGGTCGACATCACTCCGGAAGCGTTGCGGCGCAGGCTCGCCCACGGCAATGTTTACGCGCCGGAGCGCATCGACGCAGCGCTGTCCAACTACTTCCGGCGTGGAAACCTCACGGCGTTACGCGAATTGGCGCTGCTCTGGCTCGCCGACCAGGTCGATGCGGCCCTCGAGAAGTATCGTGAAGAGAACAAGATCACCGACACCTGGGAGGCGCGCGAACGTGTCGTCGTCGCCGTCACAGGTGGGCCGGAGTCGGAAACCTTGGTGCGCAGGGCATCCCGCATCGCGTCGAAGTCGAGCGCCGAGCTGATGGTCGTGCATGTCGTTCGCGGCGACGGGCTTTCGGGCGTTTCCGCGCCGCAGATGGGCAAGGTGCGGGAGCTGGCCATGAGCCTCGGCGCCACCCTGCACACCGTGGTCGGCGACGACGTGCCAAGCGCCCTGCTGGATTTCGCCCGCGACGAAAACGCCACCCAACTGGTGATCGGCACCTCCCGGCGATCGCGGTGGGCTCGCATCTTCGAAGAGGGCATCGGTGCCTCGGTGGTGCAGCAGTCCGGCAAGATCGACGTGCACATGGTGACCCACGAGCAAGCCCCTAGCGGCCTCTCGTGGTCGTACGTCTCCCCTAGACATCGACACGCGGCGTCGTGGCTTGCCGCCCTTGTAGTTCCGTCCGCAATCTGTGCGGTGATCGTCTATCTCCTTGACCCGTACTTGGGGATCGGCGGAGAGAGCGCGATCTTCTTCATCGGGGTGCTCATCGTCGCGCTGCTCGGCGGCGTCGCCCCCGCCGCACTGTCCGCGTTGCTCTCGGGGCTGCTGCTGAACTACTTCCTCGTCGACCCGCGCTACACCTTCACGATCGCCGAACCCGACAGTGCCGTGACGGTTGTCGTGCTGCTGGTGGTGGCCGTCGCTGTCGCCGCGCTGGTCGACGGGGCGGCCAGCCGCGCCCGAGAAGCCAAGCGGGCGTCGCAGGAGGCCGAACTGCTCGCGCTGTTCGCCGGCTCGGTACTGCGGGGCGCGGACCTCGAGACGCTGTTGGAGCGGGTCCGAGAAACGTATTCCCAACGCGCCGTGAGCATGTTGCGGGTAGAGGACGGCAACTCGGAAGGCGAAATCGTCGCCTGCGTGGGCACAGACCCCTGCGTGGACGTCGACGCCGCCGACACCGCCATCGAGGTCGGCGACGACGAGTTCTGGATGCTGATGGCCGGCCGGAAGCTGTCCGCCCGCGACCGGCGGGTGCTGGGTGCGGTCGCCAAGCAGGCCGCGGGTCTGGTCAAGCAGCGGGAACTCACCGAAGAGGCCGGCAAGGCCGAGGCCATCGCGCAGGCCGACGAACTGCGGCGCTCACTGCTGTCGGCCGTCAGCCACGACCTGCGCACACCGCTGGCCGCCGCCAAGGCCGCGGTATCCAGCCTGCGCAGCAACGACGTTGACTTCTCCGCCGAAGATACAGCCGAACTGCTCGCCACCATCGAGGAGTCCATCGACACACTCACCGCGCTCGTCGGCAACCTGCTCGACTCGTCGCGGCTGGCCGCCGGTGTGCTGCGTCCGGAGCTGCGGCGGGTGTACCTCGAGGAAGCCGTGCAGCGCGCTCTGCTCGGAATCAGTAAGGGCGTCACCGGATTCCGTCGGCAGGGCCTCGAACGTGTCAAGGTTGAGGTGGGCGACGCAGTCGTGATGGCCGACAGCGGCCTGCTCGAACGCGTGCTGGCCAACCTCATGGACAACGCGCTGCGCTACGCGCCCGACAGCCCGGTGCGTGTCACCGCGGGTCAGGTCGGCGACCGCGTGCTGATCGCCGTCATCGACGAGGGGCCGGGTATACCGCGCGGCACCGAGGAGCAGCTGTTCGCACCGTTCCAGCGGCTCGGCGACCACGACACCAGCATCGGCGTCGGCCTCGGCCTGTCGGTCGCCCGCGGCTTCGTCGAGGCGATGGGCGGCACCATCTCCGCCACCGACACCCCTGGCGGCGGGCTCACCGCCGAAATCGACCTCGCCGCACCACCGAAGGAAAGCTCAGTATGACCCCGCAGAAAACCAGGGTGCTGGTCATCGACGACGAACCACAGAT
>JAVRPG010000821.1:0-6067 GCA_032162325.1 Mycobacterium sp.
TCGTCGCCCGCACGCTGCGCGACGCGGGTTTCGAGGTGATCTACACCGGAATCCGCCAGCGCATTGAGGACATCGTGTCGATTGCGCTGCAGGAAGACGTTGCGCTGGTGGGGCTTTCGATCCTCTCTGGCGCGCATGTGGCCATGACGACCCGCACCGTCAAGGCGCTGCGGGCCGCCGACGCGGGAGACATCGCGGTCGTCGTCGGCGGCACGATCCCACAGGCCGACGTTCCCAAGCTGCTGGAAGCCGGTGCCGCCGCTGTCTTTCCCACGGGCACACCGTTGGATGTCCTTGTCCAAGAGGTGCGCAAGCTGACGTCCGAGAAGGTGGACTGATATGCGCCTTGGCGTGATGATCGGGGCCGAGCGCGGGGACATGACCCGAAAGGTCAAGAAGCTGCTCGAGGACATCGAGTGGGCGGAGGCCGCGGGCTTCGACACCGCGTGGATGCCTCAGGTGCCCAACGACTTCGACGCGCTGACCATGGTTGCGCTGATGGGTGCTCGCACGTCGCGCATCGAGCTCGGCACGGCTGTCGTGCCGTTGCAAGCGCAGCATCCGGTCGCGTTGGCGCGTCAGGCGCTGTCGGTCCACGCCGGTGCGGGCGGACGATTGGCGCTGGGCGTCGGGCCGTCGCACCACTGGATCTTGCGCGACATGCTCGGCATCCCGTACGAGAAGCCCGCCGCGTACACCCGCGACTATCTCGAGGTGCTCAACACCGCGCTGGCCGGAGCCGGCGAGGTGGATGTGGAGAACGAGTCGTTCACCGTCCACAATCCGACTGTGCTGGGCGCTGATTCGCCCATGCCGGTGCTGGTGGCCGCGCTTGGGCCCGTAATGCTGCAGATCGCAGGCGAACTCGCCGACGGGACGGTGTTGTGGATGGCCGACGAGCGTGCGATCGGAGACCACATTGCGCCGCGGATCACCAAGGCCGCGGACAACGCGGGCCGTCCGGCCCCCCGCATCGTTGCGGGCATTCCGGCATGCCTGTGCGCCAACTCGGAGATCGACGCCGCGAAGGAGCGTGCGAACCGCATCCTCGCCGAGGCGGAGACGTCGCCCAACTACCAGAAGCTGCTCGATCGCGGTGACGCCCGCGATGTCGGTGACCTGACAGCGGCCGGTGACGAGGAAGCGATCCTGGCGCGTTTCAAGAAGTTCGCCGATGCTGGCGTCACCGACCTGTCGGTACGACTGCTCCCCATCGGCGAGACTCGCGACGAGTTGATCGCATCGAAATACCGTACACGCGAAGTTGTTTCGCAGCTGGCCGCCGAAGTGAGATGACGCAAGGGCCACTGGCGGGGATCCGCATTCTCGAGGTCGGCGTGATGTTGGCCGGCCCGTACGCGACGATGCTGCTGGCTGACCTTGGCGCCGAGGTCATCAAGATCGAGCCGCCAGGCGGGGAGATCTCGCGGCAGGTCAGCGACAGCTACTTTGCCAGCCTGAACCGCAACAAGCAGAGCGTGTGTCTGGATCTGCGGTCAGATGCCGGGCGGCAGCGGCTTGGCGAATTCGTCGCGAATTCGCATGCGCTGCTGGTGAATATGAAGCCGTCGGCGATCAAGCGACTCGGCCTCACCTACGAGGCCCTGCGGAAGTTCAACGAACGGATCGTCTGCGTCGCGATGACCGGCCTCGGGCTCGACGGCGGCGACGACCCGGCGTTCGATTACGTCATCCAGGCGGCGACGGGCGTGGCTGCGATGACTGGCGATCCGTCCGGGCCGCCCACGTTGCCTGGGTACTCGTCGGCCGACAACTCGACTGGGCTGGCGGCAGCGCTGGGGTTGCTCGCGCAGATCGTCTCGGGCCGGGGCGGCCAGGTGGATGTGTCGCTCCGCGACGTGATGCTGTCCCAGCTGAACTACCGAGCGTCGGCATACCTCAACGACGGCGCGGCACCGCAGCGGTACCCGTTCGGCGCGCATTCGTATTACGTGCCGGCGCAGCTGTTTCCGACGGCCGACGGGTATCTGGCGCTGTTCATCACCCACGACGCGTTCTGGAAAGCCTTCGCCGACGAAGCCAAGATCGACGGCTTCCCGACGATGGCCGAGCGCGCGGCGAACCGCGAGGAAGTACTCGCGGTCGTTACTGCTGCCCTCGCCGCCGACACCGCTACGAATTGGGAGTCACGACTGCGGCCGCTTGGCATACCGGCGGCGGCGGTACGGACGCTGCCTGAAGCGCTGGAGGCCACGCCGGAAGCTGTCGTCACCGCAGGCGATTTCCGGTTGGTGGGCAGCCCCATCCGCATCGCGGGGTACGAGCCGGTCTACCGGCCGCCGCCACGGCTGGGTGTGCCAACTCGCTGATTTTGCTTGCAGCGGCGGATTGGAGTCACCGACCTGTGTGCCCGCCTTGCAGCGACAATGTCGCTCACTGAGAGGAGGGCAATCTATCCAAGCTGGCCGCAGATCGGGCCGGGATGGAACTCGAATCAGTCGATCATCCGTCGCCGCGGTATCGCCGCCCCGGAGAGTTGGACAAGTCCACTGGCCACTGACCAGGTCAAACGATGCCCGGGCAAGGTTTGCGAGAACCCTATACTCGTATCAGGATGTGCGCGGAGGACTCACGAGTGAACGACGCTGACATTATTCAGGATTCAGGCAACCGTTCGCACCAAGGGGGTGGCAGATGCCGGACCGTCTCGCCGTCAACCCGGACGGGTTGCGTGCCGCATGCGCGGAATTGAATGACCACGCAGTTCAAATAGTCGACGCCAACGGCGCCGAACCTACCGGTCCCAAGCCATCCACTATGGGCGCGGCCAACGTCTCCGCGGCCATCGCAGCATTCACCCAGGAGTACGCCAGCCGTCTAGCCAATCATGGGCAATCTACCGGGGCGGCGGCCAACAGTTACGCCATAGTCGACGACGACGACGCTGCCAACATTTCAGCGGTGTCGTTATGAGCGCGATAGCGGCCGGGCTGCTGGGAACAGGGGCAACGGCAGGCGCCGCGTCGGGTGCGGGTCTGGGGCTTCCCACGCGCTCAGAGATCGAGGGCTGGATCGCCGAGGTCAACGACCTGTCCTCGTCGTCGGCGGCATACCGGGCGGCCGCCGAGAACATCGAGATCACCGCGGACCGCCACGCCAGGCAGCTGACCTCCCCCGGCGGAACCGAGTGGACCGGGGATGCCGCAGACACTGCACAAGAGTCCGGCTACGCCGATCGCGGCGTTGTATACCGGGCGGCCGATCACATGCGGGCGACGGCGAAGGTGGCCAGTCTGGGGGCGCAGAACCTTAGTCAGGCCCGAGACCGTGCCCTGGATGCGATCTCGGAAGCCGAAGCCGACGACTTCCACGTCGGCGACGATCTGTCCGTCATCGACAGGCGCCGCTACAGCAGTCATGAGATCAGCCTGTATATGGCCCGGAAAGCCAAGGCCGAAGAACATCACGGCTACATCGCGATCCGGGCAGGCACACTGGCGTCCGAGGATGCCGAGGTTGGCGGAAGACTGAACGCTGGAGCCACCACGCTAGACGCCATGATCCCGCAGCACTGGAATAAACACGGCGGGGCAGCACCCCAGTTGGTGCCACTCTCGATCGAGTGGGTCGGGCCACCACCTCCCGAGGATGGCCCCATGCCGGCGATTTCGACTCTGCCGAATCTTCCCGAGATGTCGATCAAGTGCATCGATATCCAAATCATGAAGATCCCGGGGATGAACTTCCGCTGCTTCGTCATACACGACGACGGCTCTGTTGAAGTGTTTCTCTCTCCGTAGCGAATTGGACGATCCCCTAATGGCAGATGAACCCAGAAATGTGGTGCGGATCGTGTTGCGGCCACAGTTTGAAGCGATGGCCGACGGCTCGGTTCGCGGCTACTACCCCGGTGAGAATTGGTCGGTCAGAGCGGATTCTCGAGAAGCTGCGCTTTCGAAGCTGATGGAGGAGTACGACGAGCACGCCGCCACGCGCGAGAGCGTGGAAGGGCTGTTGGCGCTTGTGGAGCAGTCTCGAAATGGCCGCATCGAGGGGGTGGAGGTCGAGGAGATCTCAGAGGACGGTTATCGCGACCGGATGCGCGAGATCGGCGACCAGATTCAGGATCCCGAACACGACTGACCCGGCCGATAAGCGTCGGCTACGACGATGCCCGCGGTGAGTTGACGTCGACGATCGCCGGAATGTTGTGCGGCGCGGACAGTATCGACGATTTGGGCGTGCCGCGCGCCCGGCGGCCTTCACCGCCGATCACCACCACCTCGGTGGCGCTGGTCGCGCCGGCCATCGACGAGCGGCTACGCAGCGGCAAAGCCGTAACTGGGGGGCGCCGCGGCAACGACGAGAAGTTTGCTACGCGATAGGGTTGACTGCCAACTCGTCAGCAAACCTTGGGTGTGTGGCGCGCCGACGTCGAGTCTCAGTCTTCGTAATGCACTGTGACTGACGGGGTATCGGGAACGGCCTGGCAGGTCAGCACGTAGCCGTCCTCGACCTCGTCGGCCTCCAGCGCGTCATTGACCTTCATCGTCGCGCTGCCCTCGGACAGTCGCGCCATGCATGTACCGCAGTTTCCGGCCTCGCACGAGAAGGGCGGCGACAGCCCCGCCCGACGCGCGCTCTCCAGCAGCGTCTCGTTGGCCCTGAGAGGCACCTCGACCTTTTTGCGGTCGAGGTGGATCGTGATGGTGCCGCCGCTCTCTTCAGCCTCTGCGGGGGCGGCAGGCTCGGCGGTGTGTGGCTGTGGCGCGGCGTCGAAATCCTCGATGAATACCGTCCCGGGTCCGGGCGGCGCCGACGTGACGACCGACATGAAACCTTCCGGCCCGCAGATGTAGCAGTCGGCGTCGGTGTCGGCGCCGACGAAGTCGACCACGGCGGCGGGTTCGAGCAGCCCCCGTTCGTCATCGATGTGGCGCACCACCGACAGCCGATCCGGGTAGCGGGCGACGAGGTCGTCGAGCACCGCCTCGAAGATCACCGACGGCCGGTCCTTGTCGGCGCACAGCAGCCTGACCTTGCGGTCGGTGGTGGCCAGTGCGCTCTTGACCAGCGACAGGATGGGCGTGACGCCGCTGCCGCCGCTGAAGCCCAGCAGCGGCACAGAGGTGTCGGTCAGGCAGAAGGTGCCGGCCGCCCGCGTGATGGTCACCTCGTCGCCCTCGACGAGGTTGTCGAGCATCCAGTTCGACACCTTGCCGCCGGGGACTCGCTTGACGGTGGTTGCCATCTCGGTGTCGGTCTCGGGTGCGCTCGACATCGAATAGGACCGGTACAGGTCCTCGCCGTCGACGTGGACCTTGAAGGTGCAGAACTGTCCTGCCCGGTAGGGGAAGGGCGTTTCATGAGGGGCCAGGACGTAGGTCCGCGTGTCGGCGGTCTCTTTGATGATCCGAGACACCGTCGCATGCTGGAACAAGTGCGGCTTGGCCATGGCCCCCTCTCGAGCGGCATTGTCATTCTGATAATAAGAGAATACTATTCTCCTCGACAAACGGCCACCTTCTCAAGTGGCGGAAAGGGGCGAGCGCGACGTGAGTGAGCGGATGGCGCTCGCCTTCGAGGAGCGGGAATACTGCCTCCCCGAGCTTGACGCCCTCGCCAACGGCATGGCGACGGTGCTCGAACACCGCGGCGTACGGCCAGGAAATCGCGTCGCGCTGATGTCGTCCAACCGCCCGGAGTTCGTCATCGCCTTGTGGGCCATCTGGCGGCTTGGTGCGTCGGCGGTGCTGCTCAGCCCCGCATGGAAGCGGACCGAGGTCGAGAATGCGCTGGCGCTGACCACGCCGTCGCACGCGGTTGGCGACCATCCGGTCCTCGCCGACTCGATGCCGATGTTGTCACTGGACGAGGCGATCACCCCGGGGCAGCGGACGTTCGAAGCCCCTCGCCTGAATCCGATGCGCTGTTCGTGTTCAGCTCGGGGACGACGGGCATGCCCAAGGCGGTGCGTCACACCCACGGGTCGTTCACCGTCGCGGTGCGGCACTGGCGTGCCGCGCTGCACCTGTCGTCGGCTGACCGGATGCAGATCATGACCCCGCCGTCGCACATCCTCGGGTTGCTCAACATCGTGATGGCG
>JAVRPG010000822.1:0-8481 GCA_032162325.1 Mycobacterium sp.
AGGTGTGTCGACAACTGGAAGATGGCGGGCCCCAACAAGGCCTGCCGGCCGACAAGATCGCCGTCGACGCGTTTTGCCCGCAATTCGTGCAAGGCTTCCATCTACTCGAAACGGTCACGGTGTCAGGGACGTTCGTCCTGATTGACAGTGCTGGCATGGACACGATCGCATCAGACGGGGCATCATGTGAGGGAGCGGACGGATACTCCGAGATCGGCCATGACACTCCCGTCGCCGTTAAGAACGGCACGGGCGAGATCCTTGCCACCACGTCGCTTGGACAGGGGAAGGGCAGCACCGCCAACTGCACATTCTCCTTCAGCTTCCCAGTCACCGATGGCCAGGATCGCTATGTCGTTTCCGTCGGACGCCGCGGCGAGTTCAGCTATACCTTCGAACAACTTCGGGTCCGCGGCGTTCAGATACACCTCGGTCAATGACGTCAAACGCGTCGGCGGTGATGTCTCTGCGGCGCAACGTACTTCGTGGGTAGCGGCAACAGCGCCGCCGCAGTCAATGGGCAACGGGCGACGGTGACCGTCGGCCCCTGACTGCCTGATTGTCTGGACATGCGTGGAGCAGCTGTCCGGTCGTGATGCCATTCGCTGCCGCGACCCGGCGACACAATGAGTCGAACGATTCACCTCGCACCGGGTGATCTGGCCGGAAGCCAATCATCGGAGCAGAGACGGCATCGTCGGCCCAGCGTCGGGCCGCGATCAGATCGCCGCGCGCCAGTGCGACCTGCGCCCTTCGCCAGATACTTATCTTCGACATCTCGAGCTCAAGACTGATGTGCTGCCAGGCTTGCCTCGTTCGCTTCGTCCGCGGCTGCAACATCGCCGGCGGCCAGGGCCGCGATACCCAACGCGAGGTAGCGAAAGCCCTCGTAGGCCCCGCCAAGCTCTGCGGCGGCCTCGATGGCCGCGTCCGCTGTCCGTGTCTTGTCAGGAAGGAGATGTCCGTGTCCGCCCATTATGAGCTAGGTCACAGTCGTGGATCGACCGGTTCGGACTCCAGTGCGAGCACCGCGAACACGCATTCGTGGATCCGCCACAGCGGTTCGCCGTCGGCGAGCCGGTCGAGTGCCTCGAGTCCCAGCGCGTACTCCCGCAGCGCCAGGGAACGCTTGTGGCGCAGCGATCGCTTGCGCAGCTGCTCGAGGTGCCGGACCTCGGTGTAGTCCGGTCCGTAGATGATGCGCAGATACTCGCGGCCGCGCACCTTCACGCCCGGCTGAACGAGCCCCTGCTCACTCCTGGTGAGGTTGGCCATCGGCTTCACCACCATGCCCTCACCGCCTGTCGCGGTGACCTCCGTCCACCAGTCGATGCCTGCCCGCACGGACCGCTCGTCGGTGGTGTCGACCTCGAATCGCGCGGTAGGCGTGAAGAGTTCAGGGTCACTGGCCACCAACCGGTCGGCCATCTCCAGATGCCAGGAGTGCGGCCGCGTGGCGAACGACTGACCCTCGGCGGCCAGCACGGCGAACGGCGCCAACGTGACGCCGTCGAGGCCGTCGGTGCTCCAGCAGTACCGGCGATAGGCGTCGCGATACCGGGCGGCGTTGTCCGCCCGAGATTCCACGCCGGCGACCAGGTCGGCGACGTCGATCCCGCGATCACGGGTGTGCGACAGCGCGGCCAGCGAGGCGGACAGGCCCGCCACCGCGGCCGCCCCCACGGGGCCGTACTGCTGGGTCAGCAGTCCACCGGCCTTGGCACTCCACGGCAGCAGTTCGGCGTCCAGCAGCAGCCAGTCGGTGTCGAGTTCGTCCCACAGCACGCCGACCGCCGCACGCACCCGACCGAGCAGCGCTTCGGTGAGGTCCGGCGGAAAGAACCAGCGGCCGGTCCTGGTGTACACCATCCCGCCGCCGTCGATCCCGAACCGGGACTGCGCCGAATCCCGGCACACCAGCACGACCGCGCGGGAGCCCATGTGCTTCTCCTCGCACGCCACGTGCTCGACGCCCTCGGCCCGGTAGCCCTCGAACGCCTCGCGCGGGTGTTCGAGCAGGCCTTCTTCCGACGTCGTCGCGGACGGGCTCATCGTCGGCGGCAGGTACAGCAGCCAGTGCGGGTCGACGGCGAACCGGCTCATCACCTCAAGCGCTGCCGCAGTCCGTTCCGGGGGCACGGTGACCCGAGGGTGGTGGCGAGTCTCCACGATGCGCTTGCCGACGACGTCGCCGAGCACGAGCACGTCGGGCTCGCGACGCCCCACAGACCCCGCGGGCGCCACCGGGGCGAGCGGCGCCAGCGGCTTGACCGGCTCGTACCACACCCGCCGCGCGGGAACCGAAACGACCTGGCGCTCCGGATAGCGCAGCGCCGTCAGCCGGCCTCCGAACACGCAGCCGGTGTCGAGGCACATCGTGCCGTTGACCCACTCCGCGTCGATCGTGGGCGTGTGGCCGTAGAGCACCGTCGCGCGGCCGCGGTAGTCGTTGGCCCACGGGTAGCGCACGGGCAGCCCGAACTCGTCGGTCTCCCCCGTGGTGTCGCCGTACAGCGCGAAGCTGCGCACGGCACCGGACGCGCGCCCGTGATACGACTCCGGCAGCCCCGCGTGCGACACCACCAGCCGACCGCCGTCGAGCACGTAGTGCGCGACGAGGTTGCCCACGAACTCCCTTGCCTGCGCGCGGAATTCCTCCGATTCGGCGTCCAGCTGCTGCAGTGTCTCGGCCAGTCCATGGCTGATGGTGACCTTGCGGCCAGCCAGCGCACGGCTCAGCTTGTCCTCGTGGTTGCCGCAGATGCAGAAGGCGTTGCCGGAGTCGACCATGCCCATGGCAAGCCGAAGTACCCCAGGGCTGTCGGGCCCGCGGTCGACGAGGTCGCCGACGAACACGACGCGGCGCCCGTCCGGATGGCTAGCATTGACGGCGCGACGGGAGGCGTCCCGCTCGACGACGTAGCCGAGCTTGCCAAGGAGGTACTCGAGTTCGGCGCGGCAGCCGTGGACGTCGCCGATGACGTCGAACGGTCCCGTCTCGGAGCGCTTGTCGTTGAGCAGCGGCTCGATGACGAGCTCGACCGCCTCGACCTCCTCGGGAGTGTGCAGCACGTGGACGCGTCGGAAGCCCTCCCTGCTCAGCCCGCGCAGCGACCGCTTGAGGTCGCCGCGGTGGCGCCTGATGACGTGGTCGCCGAAGCTCCGGTCCGGACGCTCGGCATTCCTTGCCACACACAGTGATTCGGGCATGTCGAGCACGATGGCCACCGGCAGCACGTGATGCTTCCTGGCGATGGCGACCAGCGCGCTGCGTCCACTTGCCTGCACGTTGGTCGCGTCGATGACGGTGACCCGTCCGGCGGCCAGCCGCTTGCCGAGTACGTAGTGCAGCGCGTCAAAGGCCTCCGTCGACGCCGACTGGTCGTTCTCGTCGTCGGCGACGAGTCCACGGAAGTAGTCGCTGGACAGCACCGCAGTGCTCTTGAAGTGCTTGTGCGCGAACGTCGACTTGCCCGACCCGGAGGCGCCGATGAGCACGACGAGCGACATGTCGGGAATCGCAAGAATGTCCCCCCGAGTCGCTTCGCTCCGGCCCCCTGGGACCTTCATCGCGCCACCTCGAAGACCGCCGCCTGCGTCGGCGGCCCCACCGCGGGATCGTCCTGGCCGATCGGCACGTACCGGACGGTGTAGCCGTTGCGTTCGGCGACGCCGTCGCCCCATTGCTGAAACTCGGCGCGCGTCCACTCGAAGCGGTGGTCGTGATGGCGGAACTGGCCCGCCGCCAGCGTCTCGAACCGCACGTTGTACTCGACGTTCGGCGTCGTCACGATGACGGAATTCGGCTTGGCGTAACCGAATACGCACCGCTCCAGGGCGGGCAGCCGTGATTCGTCGACGTGCTCGACGACCTCCATGAGCACGGCCGCGTCGTACCCGGCGAGCTTCGGGTCGACGTAGGTCAGCGCGGACTGGCGCAGCGTGATCCGGTCCTTGAGCCGCTCGGGCAGTCGCACGACGAACCGCCCGACCGCGCCGAGTGCGCGCGACGACACGTCGGTTCCGACGAGCTCGGTGAACTCGACGGCCCTGGCGAGCTCCCGCAGGAGCGCGCCACCGCCGCAGCCCATGTCCACCACCCGGCGGGCGCCGAGCTCGCGCAGCAGCGCCACCACCGCGTCGCGGCGCTGCTCGGCCAGCGGCACCTTGCGCTCGGGCTCCTCGGTCACGACCGCCTCGTCGAGCGCGTCGTCGAGTTCGGCCTCGTCGACGCCGTCGGCCTCGGCGAGCCGGGCGAGCGCGCTCCGCACATACTTCTCGCGGTGGCGCAGGTACCGGCGGCTGATGAAGTCCCGCTCCGGGTGCTCACCCAGCCAGCCGTCGCCTGCGCGCAGCAACTTGTCGATCTCGTCCTCGCTGATCTTGTAGTGCTTGGCGTTGTCGAGCACGGGCAGCAGCACGTAGAGGTGGTTGAGCGCGTCGCGTATCCGCAGCGTGCCGGTCAGCCGGAGGTCGACGTACGGGGCGTCGCCCCACTCGGGGAACTGCGGGTCCATCGGCAGCGGGGTGGCCTGCACGTCCCAGCCCAGCGGCGTGAACAGCCGCTCGACGAGCTCAACCCCGCCGCGCGACGGAACCACCGGCACGTGGACGGTCAGCGGAATCGCGGAGTCGGCCAGCTCCTGCTTAGGGCTCATCCCGTTCATCGCGGTGCGGAACACCGAGCCAATGGCGACGGAGAGCATCGACCCGGCGACGTAGGGCCGGTCGTTGACGTACTGGTCCAGCGTCACGGTGTCGCGGCCGCCGCGCACCAGGGCGATCGGGTCGACGTCGAGCAGCAGCGTCGCCGTGCATTCCTCTTCGGTGGCAACGGGATAGAAGACGTGTGCCTTGCGCGCGGACGCCACGGGGAACGACTGGGCCTTCTCGGGGTGCTTGTGCAGCAGGTAGCCGAGATCGGTCGCCGGTCGGTGCGTGGTCGTGACGGAAAGGAGCACGCCGCACAGTATCCGCCGTCGGCGCCGGGTGTCAGCTCAGTTTCTTGCGGCCAGGATCTGCCGGATCTGCCACGCCGACGCGGCGAGCGCAGTTCGGACCCGTGTCGCTGCAAGGCGGGCAACCAGTGGACTGTAACTGGAAGTGGCCTGACCATGTGCCGAAGTGCCCAGCTAATGCTAATGGGAGTCGGAGACCTTCGTCGCCTGGTCGTCGCAGCGGCTGGGTGAAGCTGGGGGCGCTAGTGGAAGACATTGGTTGGGCGGATTCGCAGCGGTGGAAAGTCGTTGTGCAGGTCGGGGTGGCATAGCTGAGCCACGCGCTCGGGACGGGGCAGATCGCGCAGCGAATGGCGGCCGAAGTCGACCAACCACGCCTGCTCAGGTAGCGACCCGCAGACGAGATCACTTGTCGTGCCAGACAATACGGTTTGGCCTCCGTGGGCGAGGTCGCGCAATCGAGCGGCACGGTTGATCGTCGGCCCCATGTAGTTGGCTTCATCGCGCAACAGTATTTCGCCGGTGTGAACGCCAATCCGCAGCCGGATGGGTGACAGGGCAGCCTGTTGTAGGGCCAACGCGCAGGCCACCGCATCGCTAGGGCGTGTGAACGCCACTACGAAGCTGTCTCCTTCACCCTGTGCAATCGGGCACACGCCGTTGTTGGCGTGGACAAGTTCGGCGAGCGTGCGATCCATGGTGGCCAGCGCGGCCGCCATCTCGTCAGGCCGGGTTTCCCAGATCCGGGTGGAGCCTTCGATGTCGGCCATCAGCAGCGTCACGGTGCCCGTCGGCAAGGAGTGGTCCCCGGGACGATCGCTAAAGTCCTTGCGCACCAGGTTGACTGGCGACGCGAAGTCCAGCAATTTCAGATCCGATGCGCCCTTTTCCGCCTGCTCTGCAGATCCGAAGATTGACATACGAGCCCCCGCTCCATGCACATTGCCAGCCAGAGAGTTTCGATGATGTGGCTTAATCCTGCTGCGGCGGAAGCTACTTGGCTACCGTGTCAGCAACACGGTTGGCGGTGGTGTGTACACCCCCGGGGCGCGAACTGGCCGGCCCGCCTCAGCTTCCGCTGCCGTCGATCACGGCCGAGTCGGCCAGTTGCCCGGTGGCGTCGACCGTGGCGGTGATGCGGGTACCTTGTCCGGGCCCCGTGTCGATCATGAGTTGACCGCCGATGGCCGACAGACGGTCCGTCATGTTAGTCAGCCCAACCCCCATGGTCGCGCTGTCGAACCCGCGGCCCGTGTCGCTGATCGTGAGGTTGAGCGTCTGTTCGTCGGCGTGGGCCGCGACCATGACCGTGGTCGCTGGGCCGCCGTGTTTGGCGGCATTCTGCAGTGCTTCGCTGCAGCAGTAATAGAGCGCGGCCTCGGTCGAAGGCGGGTAGCGGCCGAGGCCGTTGAGGTCTAGGTGCACGGGGACCGACGCGCGCGCGGCCAGCGTCGGCAAGGCCCCACTCAGACCGCCGCTGACCAGGAGCGGGGGGTAGATACCGTGAGCGAGCCTGCGAATCTCCGCGACGGCTGTTTCCACCAGGTCGGACGCCTCGGTCAGCAGCGGCTGAGCTCGGTCGCGATCGGCGTTGCGGGCGAGCTGGATGATCACCGACAGCGCGACGAGATGTTGCTGGGCGCCGTCGTGCAGATCACGTTCGAGACGGCGCCGCTCTTCGTCGGCCGCGGTGATCAACCGGGTGCGCGAGGCCGCGAGTTCGGCGGCGCGTTCGGCGAGCTGTCCCTCAGACGTCCTCAGCGCACCCGCGTTGTTCCACACGATCACCATGACGTGCAGGACGTTGACCGGCAGTGCCACGACGATGAACGCAGTCTCCACCCAGCGAGGTGCTAGGTCGACCACGTCTGCAATCTGGGTGAAGCGCGCCACGGCGGCCATGGCCAGAACGAGGGCAGCGGTGATCACGGTGAAGGCCAGGCCGCGTTGCCACCGGATGTAGGGCTCGGCGAAGACGACGGGCACCATGGCCACCAGCGCCATCACGGGCAGTAGGGGCGGAGCTATCAGCGTGATCAGCAGAACGCAGACCCAGTTCCCGATACAGACCAGCGTGATCGATTGCTGAAACCTGTTGTGCCGGGCCAGGTATAGCGCGACGGCCAGCACGACGCACTGCGCGACGCCGACCGCACAGAAGGCAAGGAACCATGGGTTTCGCAGCAGCCATATGTACTCCAGGAGGGGCAGCACGATGGCAGCACTGGCCCACAGGGCGAGATGACCACCGAGGAACACCTCGAAGCGTTCCGCACGGAAACGGTGAATCAGGTCGTGGCCCAACCAAGCCGAAGACCGGAATGCCGCGAGTAGCAGGATTTTCGGCGCCCGCCATTCGGGTACCGATCCGACCGCCGTCGGGACCCTCAGCCGCCTGCTCGCCATATCCGGCTCAGCAGATCAGGACTCAAGTGTTCCTTGTGCAGGTACGCCGAGGCGCCGCAGTCCGCTGCATCAGCGGAAATGTCCTCGAGGTCGTAGGTCGACATCAGCACAACCATCAAATCCGGTTGCGCGGCATGGATTTGCCGGGCGGCTTCGATTCCTCCCATTCCCGGCATGTGGATGTCCATCAACACGATGTCCGCGTCGCCGTCACGAATGAGTTCGACGGCGGTTTCACCCGTCTCGCACTCGCCCGCCATCACGAAGTCGTCCATTGCATCCAGAGTGGCGGCGGTGGCCCGCCGGAAACTGGCCTGGTCGTCGACGACCCAGACTCGCACGAGCTCCTCCACCACCGTCCCATCGTGCCGGGCCGATGTGCTGCGGACGATGGTGTACACACCACCTTTTTCGATCATGCGCAGCACCGGCTCAAGCCGATCCGCTGTCGTTGAGGAACATCAGCACCGCTTTGACTCGCCGATCAACAGTGTCGTCGGGGGTCAGTTCCAACTTGGCGAAGATCGCGTTGATGTGCTTTTCCACCGCCCGTTGAGACAGCACCAGCCGTTGCGCGACCGTCCGATTGCTGAACCCGGTGGCCAGTTCGCTGAGCACCTCGCGTTCCCTGGGGGTCAGCCGGCTCAGCGTTGCGGCGGAACGGGGCTGAGCGAGCAGTGCCTCGACCACCAGCGGATCGAGTACCGTCCCACCGCTCGCCACCTGGCGCACGGCCTCGGCGAGTTCGTCGAAATGGGATATCCGTTCTTTCAACAGGTATCCCCGGCCGGCCGTGCCGCCCTCGAGCAACCCGGCCGCGTAGCTCGGATCGGCGTAGTTCGACAACACGATCACCCCGCCGTCCGGATGCGCCGTCCGCATCCACTGCGCCAACCGGATCCCTTCATCGGTCGAGGTGGGTGGCATGCGAACGTCGGTGACCAGAATCGTCGGTCCATGCTTTTCGACGAGTTCGACCGCTGAGTCGTAATCCTCGGCGACACCGACGACAGTAACAACGGGGTTGGTCGACAGCGCCCGGGAAAGCCTGTCCCCTACCAGCAGGGAATCCTCAGAGATGACGATCGAAATTCGATCACTCACGTTGCCGTCGACC
>JAVRPG010000823.1:0-6094 GCA_032162325.1 Mycobacterium sp.
ACCCAGATCGAGAAGCTGCTCGGCACCAAGGTGTACCTCGACCTGCGCGTCAAGATCGCGAAGAACTGGCAGCGCGACCCGAAACAGCTTGGTCGGCTTGGCTTCTAGCAGTGGTCCTGACGTTGGAGCGTTAGCGGTTCTATCGCCGACATCGACACCATGGCTGTGGATTAGCCCCCACAACTGCCCATCAACAGCCTTGGTGTCGAATTGGGCGGTAGCAAGTGTGCACGACGGTCACCACCTTCGTGCACCATTGAGGACACTGCTAGGCGGGCTGGCCGTAGACCGCGACGACCACGCTGCGGTCCAGGCTGTTCACCGACCACACGCCCATCTGCGAGTTGGCGCAGTTCGACATGATCGCCATGTAGTCCGGACGGTAGTACCAGTTGTTCATGATCTCGATGCCGCTGATCGCCAGCGCCGGGTTGATCGCGACGGTCTCGGCGACAGCGCCCTTGAAGCCGGCGGCGTTGGCGCGGTCCTGCGCCGTCGACCCGTCCGAGCCGACGTCGCCGTCGAGCGCGCGGTTGTTCAGCACGTCGTTGGCATGCCACTCGGCCGCCAGCTGCAGCTTCGGGTTGATCCTCACGTCGTTGGTACAGCCGGCCTGATGCTGAACGGTGTAGACGTTGGCGACGACCCCGTCGTTGAGCCGCTTGTTGTCGGCGTTGGCGGCGGGCATACCCGCGACCGCCGCGCCGACAACGGCGAGCACGGGAAGCGCGCGTGCCCCGCGGCGTGCCGTATCGCTGACTGTCACGTTCGGGACATTACGCGACCTCGTCGGAAACCGGCTCCTCAGCGGCGAGATCGTCCATTGCTGCCTCGGAAACCAGCTCCGGGGTGGCCGCGCGGTCAGCACCGTCCCACCAGACGTCGGGCTGCCGCATCACCCAGCCGTTGAGCGCTTCCAGCTCGGCGGCCAACGAGATCAGCAGCGGCTCGCTGTTGGCCGGTCCCATCAGCTGAACGCCGATCGGCAGCCCGCCGTAGGTGAACCCGGCGGGCACATTGATCGACGGCCAGCCCAGCAGGTTCCACGGCCACGTCACCGGGCACGCACGGATCATCGCGCGGTCGGTCGACAGCCCGCCGCGGTGTTCGAAGCTGTTCACCCTGGGCGGGGGCAGCGCGGTCGTCGGCGCCAGCACGACGTCAACGAGATTGAAAATCCATCCGATCCGGCGCTGCGATTTGGCTTCGCAGGCGCGCGCCTTGCGCAGCGTGTTCTGCGACAGCAGCCAGCCCGTGCGGGTATTGGCGACCGTGCGTTTATCCAGCGTGACCTCCGGGCCGAGGCGGTCCACCCAATCGAGCAGCCCCGAGGTCGACCGCGACAGAAAGTTCCACGACATCCGCAGGTTGTAGTTCGGGTCGGCCGCCACGATGGTGTGCCCGAGCTCCTCGAGCTGGCCCGCGACGGTCTCCATGGCCGCCCTGATCTCCGGGTGCAGCTTGGCCCGGAATACCGTGTACGGGAACTTCGTCGACATCGCGATCTTGAGCGGGCCGGGAGCCTGTGCGACGAAATCGGCCACCCGCACCGGCGGCGGCTGGTGCAGGTCGCCGGGGACATTGCCCGACGCCGCGTCGAGCACCAGCGCGGCATCGGTCACCGTGCGGGCCAGCACGCCGTTGACTGTGATCCCGTTGAACGCCTCGGGCAGCGGCCATGTGGAGATCCGTCCCCGCTGCGGTTTGATGCCGACCAGATGAGTCCACGCCGCGGGAATCCGCACACTGCCCGCGCCGTCCGAGCCGATGGCCGCCGCCACCAACCCGGCCGCCACGGCCGCCGCGCTGCCGCCCGAGGACCCACCCGGCGTGTGTTCGCGCGACCACGGGTTGCGGGTGTGGCCGAATGCCGGGCCGCTGGTAAACGGCCATTGGCCCAACTCGCAGGTGTTGGTCTTGCCGACGATGACCGCGCCCGCGGCCCTCAGCCGGCGCACCACCTCGGCGTCCGCCTGCGCCTCCCGGATGTTTCCGTCGGCACCGAACCGGGTGGGCACGCCCACGACGTCGACGTCATCCTTGACCGCGATCGGAATGCCGAGCAACGGAAGTTGTTCGCCCGCCGCACGTTTGCGGTCCGCCTTGGCCGCGTCGGCCAGCGCCTGTTTTCTCAGCACCACACGGAACGCGTTGAGCGTCGACTGGCTCGCATCGATGGCATCGAGAGATCGCCGTACCAGTTCGGTAGACGTTACGGTGCCGGCGGCGAGCTGGTAAAGCTGGTTGGTGATCGTGGGAAATCGTGCGTATCCAGAAGACTCGACCATCAGTTGACAGAATACGGCGCTGCGAACCGGTTGCTGTCGGATCGAAGTGAGAGACTGTAACGATGCGGCTGTACCGGGACCGAGCGGTCGTGCTGCGCCAGCACAAACTCGGCGAGGCCGACCGGATCGTCACCCTGCTCACCCGTGACCACGGGTTGGTGCGTGCGGTGGCCAAGGGCGTGCGGCGCACCAGGAGCAAGTTCGGGGCGCGGCTGGAGCCGTTCGCGCACATCGACGTTCAGCTGCATCCCGGCCGAAACCTCGACATCGTCACCCAGGTGCAGGCCATCGACGCGTTCGCCACCGACATCGTCAACGACTACGGCCGTTACACCTGCGCGTGCGCGGTGCTGGAAACCGCGGAGCGGCTGGCGGGGGAGGAGCGGGCCCCGGTGCCCGCCCTGCACCGGCTGACCGTGGCCGCGCTGCGGGCGGTGGCCGACGGCGGCCGTCCCCGCGAACTCGTGCTCGACGCTTAGTTGTTGCGCGCCATGGGAATCGCGGGCTGGGCGCCGGCGCTGACCGAATGCGCCCGCTGCGCCGCGCCGGGTCCGCACCGGGCGTTTCACGTCGCGGCCGGAGGCAGCGTATGCGTGCACTGCCGCCCGTCCGGGTCGGTGACCCCGCCGCAGGGCGTGCTGGACCTGATGGCCGCGCTCAACGACGGCGACTGGGAGCACGCGCAGGCGTCGCCGCCGTCGTACCGCAGCCAGGCCAGCGGGCTGGTCGCCGCCCACCTGCAGTGGCATCTGGAACGTCAGCTGCGGACCTTGCCGCTGGTCGAACGGGCATATCGGGTTGATCGCGCGGTCGCTGAAAAACGTGTTTCGTTGTTCGGGCAGGATGTGCCCCATGGCACTCAAACGGGCGGGCAAGGCGACGACCTACCCACAGCTGCCCCCGGCGCCTGACGACTATCCGACGTTCCCAGACAAGTCCACATGGCCGGTGGTCTTCCCGCAGCTGCCGCCGCGTACCAACGGCAGGTTCGCCCGGCCGCCGCAGCACACGTCCAAGGCCGCCGCGCCGCAGATTCCCGCCGACCTGGTACCCAACCATGTCGCTGTCGTCATGGACGGCAACGGTCGATGGGCCACAGAGCGCGGGCTGCACCGCACCGATGGCCACAAGATGGGCGAGGCGGTCCTCATCGACATCACCTGCGGCGCCATCGAAATCGGCATCAAACACCTCACGGTTTACGCGTTCTCCACCGAGAACTGGAAGCGCAGCGCTGAGGAGGTGCGCTTCCTGATGGGATTCAACCGGGAGGTCGTCCGCAGGCGGCGCGAGAACCTCAACGACATGGGCGTGCGGATGCGCTGGGTGGGCTCGCGTCCCCGCATGTGGCGCAGCGTCATCAAGGAGTTCGACATCGCCGAGCAGATGACCGTGACCAATGACGTCATCACGATCAACTACTGCGTCAACTACGGCGGCCGCACCGAGATCGTCGAAGCCGCACGCGAGCTCGCGCAGGACGCCGTGGACGGAAAGATCAATCCGGGCCGGATCAGTGAGGCGACGTTCGCCAAGCACCTGCACCGCTCCGACATTCCCGATGTCGACCTGTTCATCCGGACCTCGGGGGAGCAGCGTGCCAGCAATTTCCTGCTGTGGCAGGCGGCGTACGCCGAGTACGTCTTCCAGGACAAGCTGTGGCCGGACTACGACCGCCGCGATCTATGGGACGCCTGCATGGAGTATGTGAACCGGAATCGCCGGTTTGGCACGTAGATGACGCTTGAGGAGAGACTGGCCGCGGTGCTCGACGGCATCCTGCCGATCGAGCGGGAAGACGACGGCGCGCTGACCGTGCACCACGACGACACTTTCGCCTCGTTGCGGGTCGTGACGATCGCCGAGGGCCTCGACATGGTGTCGCTGACGCAGATTCTGGCGTGGGATCTGCCGATGGACAGCAGGATTCGCAACAAGGTCGCCAGGCATGCGCGCGACACTCTGCTGGGGACGGTGTCGCTTGTGGAGAAGAGCGCGGGCGCCAAGCGCAACTCCAAGAAGGTCGGCGACGTTCTGCTGCGCTACAACTTTCCTGCCGCCGGCCTGACTGACGACGCGCTGCGGACATTGATCCTGTTGGTGTTGGGTACCGGCACCGATGTCCGTCGCGACCTCATCGCGGTTCCCGGCGCCTAGCTCCCGTCGGACAGCGCAGCCCGCAGGTCCTTCACCCCGGTCACGATGTCGTCGTCGTCCGTGTGCTCGGTCAGCGCTGACAGCAGTTGCAGGAGCGCAGACCGCTCGGGGCCGAGTTCGGTATCACGCAGCAGTCGTACGGCCCCGTCGTTCGAGAGCGCGTTGACGATCAGGAAGACGCCGTTGTCCCAGATGTCCGGGCGCAGCTTCGTCAGCCAGGGAAGGCTTCGCGCGAGGTAGTGCCGCAGCGCGGTGATGAGAAATCGGATGTCACCGGACGCGAGCCGAAGGTGGCTGTTGTAATTCGACACCAACAGGCGGGCGAGCTGTGGGTCGGTATCGGGGTTGTGAAACAAGTCGAGCGCCACTTGCGGCCCGCGCAGGCGCGTAGCGACCGCAATGAAGCTCTTTGCGACGACCGTGTCGGGCTCCGACACAGCCAGCGATTCGAGCCGCTCGCCCGCGTCGTGATCGTCCAAAGCCAGAAGTGCCTTGGCGGCGGCCAGTTTTCGCGCTCGGTCGTCGCCGTCCAGGCTGCGGCGCAGGTTCTCGACGAGGTCGGTCCGTCGCGCCTGCGCGGCCGCATCGGCAAGCTCGGTGGACAGCGGCCCGTCGTCGCACGCGGCCTGATCGAGGTCGACATCGCTGACCACCACGCTGACGCCGTCGCCGTTGAAGGCTTCGTAGATCGCCACGAGCTACGACGACTCGGCCACGCAGTCGCCGCAGATGCCGAAGATCTCGATGGTGTGGCTGACGTCGGAGAAGCCGTGGTCGCGGGCGACCTCGGCGGCCCACGCCTCGACGTCGCCACCCTGGATCTCGACCGTCGAGCCGCAGGCGCGGCAGACCAGGTGGTGATGGTGGTGTTCCGAGCAGCGCCGGTACACCGACTCGCCGGTGTCGGTGCGCAGCGTGTCGACGAGCCCGTTGGCGGCCATCGACTGCAGGGTGCGGTACACGGTCGTCAGGCCGATGCCCTCGCCGCGGCGGCGCAGTTCGTCGTGGAGCTCCTGGGCGGACCGGAACTCGTCGAGGTTCTCCAGCAGCGCGGAAATCGCGGCGCGCTGCCGGGTGGAACGCACCCCGGTAGTGCTCACTGGCCGCCCTCGGCGGCGTGGGTCACCGCCGCGACGACGATGTCGGCCAGGTGGTGGTCCACGAGTCGGTACATCACTTCGCGTCCCGACCGCTCGCCGGCCACGACACCCGCCGCCTTGAGGATGCGCAGGTGCTGGCTGACCAGCGGCTGCGGCACTGCGAGCGCGTCGACGAGTTCATGCACGCAGCGCGCCGACTCACGCAATTGCAGCACGATCGCGATGCGAACCGGCGCGGCCAGTGCGCGCAGCAGGTCGCCCGCGGTGTCGAGGACGTCGCGCGACGGCAGGTCCGGTGGGGGAGCGCCACCGTGATCGTGCACGTCAGCACCAGACAAAGTGGAAACGGTTTTCATTATGGCGCAAGAATACATGCGCGGCCGCGCATGTCAACGCCGCCGGGCCGGTCGCTAGGCTGTGCACCCGTGGCGTCCATCATCGACACTGTCGCGAACGTGGCCAAGCGGCGCGGATTCGTGTTCCAGGCCGGCGAGATCTACGGCGGCACGAAATCGGCGTGGGACTACGGACCGCTTGGCGTGGAACTCA
>JAVRPG010000824.1:0-8442 GCA_032162325.1 Mycobacterium sp.
GCCCCAATTGGGATCGGGCACGCGCCGTTGCCGATGCGGTGCTGTACGAGGGCTACCTCCTCTACCCGTACCGCGCCAGCTCGAGCAAGAACCAGTCGCGCTGGCAGTTCGGCGTACTGGGGCCGCACGGCGCCGCCGACACGGGCATCGGTGAGGATGACACGCTGTCCGCGCAGGTGCTGGTGCGGTCCTACGGAGTCCCGTCGGTCTCCGGTGTGGTGCGCTTCCTGCACCTGCAACACCGTGGGGCCGAACGCGACGTCGGCGATGGCCGCTTCGAACGGGTCGATCAATTGACCGCGGGCTCACAGATGTGGGTCAGCTGGGACGAGGCCGTCGAATGCGACATCAAGATAGACCCGTTCCGCGTCACGAGTCTGCCTCGCACGCTTGATATCTCGGTGCCCGCCGGCAGCGACGTCGAAGGCGTGGAAGGCGGCAGACTGGTGCGCACCCGCCGCTCGTTACACGGGCTCGTTGCGATATCGGCCGAAGGGGACGGCGATCTGCTGCGGTTGACGTTCGAGGTGCGCAATACCGCGCCACCCGCCGCCGACAAGGACGAAGCGATCGCGACCTCGCTGATCGGCACGCACCTGCTCATCGAAGTCGCCGACGGCGAGTTCGTGTCCCTGCTCGAACCGCCGGATCCGGCCGCCGACGCGGTGGCACGGTGCAGGCAGCACCGCTGCTTCCCGGTGCTCGCAGGCCCAGCCGGAGCCGCAGGGGCGGCGACATCGAACAGGGGCGACACCGGCGATCTCATATTGGTGTCGCCGATCATCCTGTATGACCACCCCGAGATCGCCGAGCAGAGTAAAGGTGCGCTGTTCGACTCCACCGAGATCGACGAGATCCTCACCCTGCGGGTCATGACAATGACTGACGAGGAGAAGGCCCAGGCGCGCGCCACCGACCCGTTGGCAGCCCGGATCATCGACCGGTGCGACTCAATGTCGCCCGAGGCGATGCTGGATCTGCACGGCGTGCTGCGCAATCCGCATGCCGCCGCGCCAAACAGCGAGTTGATACCAGAGATCCCCGAGGGTGTCGATTGGTGGGATCCGATGGCCGACAACGCTGTTCGTCCCGATATCGACGCCGTGCTGGTCAACGGCACGCGGGTGACCCGTGGCAGCCGGGTCCGGCTGCGGCCGTCGCGCAGGGCCGATGCCCAGGACCTCTTCTACGCCGACAAGATCGCGCGCGTCACCTCGGTGCACGAAGACGTCGACGGCGATCAGCACGTCGGCGTCGTCCTCGAGGACGATCCGGCCGCCGACCTGCACGATTGGTATGGCCGGTACCTGTACTTCGCACCGGACGAGGTCGAACCACTTCCCGAAAGGAGTTCGAAATGGAAGTAGTGGGTTGGATCGCTATAGGTGTCGTTGCTGCTGCCGTGCTCGGCGCCGCAACGATTGGACTGATGTCCATCCCGGATGCCAGGCGCTATTTGAAGATCCGCCGCATGTAACTGTCAGCGAGGTGTAATCACGTCCCGAATTCTGGTAGCCGGGATCGGCAACATCTTCCTCGGAGACGACGGCTTCGGCCCCGAGGTGATGCGCCACGTCCCGCAACGGCTCGCAGGCCCGCACGTCCAGCTGGCGGACTACGGCATCAGGGGAATGCACTTGGCGTATGACCTGCTCGACGGGTGCGACGCGCTGGTGCTCGTCGACGCGATCCCCAACAACGGCGCACCTGGGACGCTGCACGTGTTCGAGGCCGATCATGAAAGTCTTACTGCCGCTGCAGGTCTGGACGCCCACGCAATGGACCCAGGTGCGGTGTTCGCGAGCCTCAACGCGTTGGGCGGCACACCGCCGTACACGATCGTGATCGGTTGTGAAATCGCGAACACCGACGATGGCATCGGGTTATCAGACGCCGTCGCGAACGCAGTGCCCGACGCGGTGCGCGCGGTCGAGGACGTCCTGAGCGATCTACTGGCACGAACGTCGGTGGGGGAAGGCTGAACCATGTGTCTGGGGATCCCGGGACAAGTCATCCACATGCTGGAGGGTTACGGCGACCAGCTCGCCCTCGTCGACGTCGCAGGTGAACACCGCAAGGTGAACATCGGGATGCTGCCCGAGGAGACCTTCGCGCCCGGCGACTGGGTCATCATCCACATGGGCTTCGTAGTCGAGAAGACCGACAAGGCCGGCGCTGACGCGGCGATGGAAGGCCTTGAACTGATGGGCAGAGGCCGAGACATCGAGACGTCGCCATGACCGCTCGGCGCCGGTTACGTGTCTGCGTGCACGGCGTGGTCCAAGGCGTGGGCTTCCGCCCCTTCGTCTACACCACAGCGGCCGCCCTCGGCTTGTCAGGGTCCGTGCGCAACGACACTTCCGGCGCCATCGTCGAGGTGGAAGGCGACCCCGCAGAGATCGACCACTTCCTCACACACCTGCGTAACCGCCCGCCGCCGTTGGCCGTCATCGAATCGATTGAGACGCACAATATCGCGCCCGTCGGGGGCACCGGCTTTACCATCGCCGACACGTCGCGGTCGGACGGCGGGCGCACGCTGGCCTCCCCCGACGTCGCCATGTGCGAAGACTGCGCGGCCGAACAGCGCGACCCGTCCAACAGGCGCTACCGCCACGCATTCGTCAACTGCACCAACTGCGGCCCGCGGTTCACGATTATCGCCTCACTGCCCTACGACCGAGCGTCCACCACCATGGCGCCCTTCGCGATGTGCGCCGATTGCGCCCGCGAATACACCGACCCCGCCGACCGGCGGTTCCATGCCCAGCCGGTGTGCTGCCCAAACTGCGGACCAACGCTGCGTTACCGCGACGGCGACGGTGGCGTGATCGACGGCGACGGTGCACTGCTGCAGGCACGACAGCTGCTGCGCGACGGTGGCATCCTGGCGGTCAAGGGCATCGGCGGATATCACCTGGCCTGCGACGCACGCAATGACGCCGCGGTCGCGGAGCTGCGACGGCGAAAGCGACGCGGGGACAAGCCGTTCGCGGTGATGGTGCCCGATCTGGCCGTGGCGTACGGCATCGCCGACATCGACCACCCGTCCGCCCGGCTACTCTGTGGTCAACAGCGGCCGATCGTGCTGGTGCCCCGCCGACGCGGTGCACCGGTCGCAGAAGCGGTCGCACCGCGTAACCCTGACTTCGGCGTCATGCTTGCCTACACGCCGCTGCACACTTTGCTGTTCGGACTGCCATCAGACGACGCCGGGCCGGCCGTGCTGGTGATGACGTCAGGCAATCTAGGCGGAGAGCCGATCTGCTACACCGACGACGAAGCGCTCGAACGGCTTTCGCACCTCGCCGACGGCTGGCTGATGCACGATCGGGATATCCTCGTGCCCTGCGACGACTCTGTCCTGCGGGTAGTTGACGGCCTGGAGTTACCGATCCGGCGCTCCCGCGGGTATGCGCCGCTGCCGATCGCGTTGCCGGTCTCGGTCCCTCCGGCGATGGCGGTCGGGGCCGACCTGAAGAACACGATGGCCGTGGCGGACGGGAAATACGCCTGGCTGAGCCAGCACATCGGCGATATGGACGACCTCGCAACGCTGTCCGCCTTCGACGCGGCGCAACGGCACCTTCAGGAGCTGACCGCCGTCGAACCCGAACTGCTTGTGGCCGACGCCCATCCGCTGTACAGGTCGACCGCCTGGGCACACCGCAACGCGGCAGGGCGGCCGGTCAGGACGGTGCAACACCACCACGCGCACATCGCGGCGGTGATGGCCGAGCACGGCATGGACGGATCGCAGCAGGTCCTCGGATTCGCGTTCGACGGGACAGGCTACGGATCCGACGCGGCCGTGTGGGGCGGCGAGGTGCTGCTCGCCAACTACAAGGGCTACCAACGACTCGCACAACTCAAGTACGTGCCGCTGGCGGGCGGCGACATCAGCGTTCTGCGGCCCTACCGGATGGCACTGGCCCATCTGTGGGCCGCAGGAATCGAATGGGAGGCGGATCTGCCGCCGGTGGCGGCCTGCCCGACCGACGAGCAATGGGTGTTGCGCCAACAGCTCGAGACGGGCATGGGCTGCGTGCCGACATCCAGCATGGGCCGGCTGTTCGACGCGGTGTCCGCACTCACCGGCGTCCGGCAAGTCGTGGCTTACGAAGCGCAGGCGGCCATCGAGTTGGAGGGGCTGGCCCGTGGCGTCGACGGTGGCATGAGTTCTTACACGTTTGACATCGACCGCTCGAGAAACCCGGCGCTGATCGACCCGACGTCTGTGGTGCACGCCGTGGTCAGCGACCAGCGTGCGGGCGTGCCCGCTGCCGTGATCGGGGCGCGTTTCCACTGCGCAGTGGCCGATCTGGTCGTCAAGCTGGCACGTGAAGACAGTGATGCATCGCAGACCGTCGCACTGTCGGGCGGTGTCTTCCAGAATGCGCTGCTACTTCACCTGACGTTGAGGCGATTGCAGACCAACGGGTTTCATGTCATCACACATCGACGAGTGCCTCCGAACGACGGCGGCATCGCATTGGGTCAACTGTTAGTGGGCAATTGCGGATGACCAACGAGACACTGCTGACGGGCCACGCGTTGTTCGCCCAGTACGCCTACCCCCCGAATGAGCTCGGCTACTGCGGGCCTGCGGACACTGCGGTGCCGGATCGCGGCAATGCACCCGAGCTCGCCAAGCACGCGAAGGAGTTCGACGGCGCCTGGCCGTACCTGACCGCGATCGCCGATGCGGTCGGTGTCTCCGACCCCCTCGACGAGGACGTTGTCCGAGGCTATTGGGTCGGCGGTCCGTCGCTGCACCGCGTCAACCCCGCCGAACTGCTCGCCCAGCTGCGGTCTGTGTTCAGGGGACAAGTCACCGGCCTGCTCGATGCGGTCCCCGCCACCACCGAGGTGTTGGCACACCACAGCTTTCACGTCTTCGTCGTCTATCCGTGGGTGCGCTTCCTGAGCCGGGACGCGGCCACTGCGCTGCAGGTCATGCAGGACTGCCGCATCCGCTCGGGAACGGTCGACTCGGTCGCGGGTGATCACGCGGTGATCTCGGCACGGCCGCTGCAGTTCACCGACGGCAGGCTGACACTCGGCGAACCGCGGCGCGAGCGGGTTCAGTGGAAGAAGGGTGAGCTCTCGCTGGCGCCCGCACCGGCGCCGGGCTCGATTGTGTCAGCGCACTGGGACTGGGTGTGTGGAACGCTCACCGACGACGAAAACGCCGGGCTGGAGTCGGCCACGCAGGCAACGCTGGACTTGGTCAACGCGATCCGCTCCGAAAGCATTTCCATGGTCGCGGGATCGGAGCACACTGGTGTCCTGAGGGGAGACCGAGAATGACGACGACCGCGCAACTCGGGGGGTCGTACATCGGTGTGGATCTGTCCGCCGATCTGGCTACCGCCGCGCTCGATTTGGCCCGCAGATTCCACGACGGCGCCACCCTCTGGGTGATCTCACCGGAGTGGGAACCGCATGCCCACCACGTCGCCGTCGAGTTCGTCCACCCCGTGATCATGGGCAAGCGGGCGCTGCCCTCGGTCGCACTCGTCGAACCCGATCCCGTCGCTCAGGCCAGGGTCGCCAGCAACCTGGGAGATCTGCTGATCGCGGTCGCGTCGGCCGACGAACCCGCGGTGGTCGACGCCATGCGACGCGCGCAAGCGTGGGGCGTGCTGACCCTGTGGATCGGTTCCGGGCCGCGGCCGCCAGCAGGCGCCGCCAACCACATTCTCTGGATTGACTCCGACGACCCGATGGTGCCTGCCACCGGGACCTTCGTGCTGATGTACCACCTGCTGTGGGAACTCACCCACGTCTGCTTCGAGCATCCTGGACTGCTCAAGCCACCCGCCGACGAGTGCACCGACGACGTGTGCGTGACATGTAGCGACGAGGGGCGGCTCGGTGAAGTGGTGCTCGAACCCGCCGATGCGACCGGTCAGGCGCTGGTGCGAACGGCCAACGGCGAGGAATGGGTGGACACCACCATTCTCGGCGAGGTCCGTGCCAATGATCTGATTCTGGTGCACGCCGGAGCGGCGATCACACGTCTGGAGGTCAACTCGTGACGACACACGAATCCGAAAGTACCGGCTTTCTCTACCCGTTCATCGATTCCGAGGAGACCGACGCCACGAGTCTGCTCGACGACCTGGCCGCCTCGGCGCGGGCGAAGGCCGCCGAAAGCGCACGGCTGCAACGGGAGTCGCTCGACGAGTACGCAAACGCATTGGCTGCGGCCGGAACTCAGATGGCCGGGCGGTTCCTGCGTGGCGGCCGCCTCTACACGCTGGGCAACGGCGGCAGTTCCACCGACGCCGCGACCCTGGCGTCGCTGTTCAGTCGTCCCGCGCGGGGCCGTCCGGTCGCCGCCTGGTCGCTGGCCGCCGACGAAGCGGTGGTGACCGCGCTGGGCAACGACGTCGGCTTTGAGCTGATCTTCAAGCGCCAGATCATCGCGCACGCACGGGATCGCGACGTCGCGATCGCATTGTCCACATCCGGCAACTCCGAAGACCTGATAACGGCGATCACCGAAGCCAAGCAACGGGGACTGCTCACCATCGGATTCTCCGGGCACGACGGCGGCAGGATGGCCGCCGCCGAGGACCTCGACTTCTGCTACACGGTGCACTCGCAAAGCATCCACCGCATCCAGGAGAGCCACGCGATGCTCGGATACCGCCTGTGGTCGGTGACCCAGGAACATATGGCTCGTCCGCTGTCCGGGACCCGCGCATGAGCACCACCGCCGACCGCGAAGACCGCGTGCTGGAACGGATCGACAAGTTCCGGCAGCGCCGGCCGCGGCTGCTCGACGACGTGGTGACGCTCGCGCACGGGGCGGGCGGCAAAGCGTCGGCAGCGCTGGTCGACGCGGTGTTCCTCGAGGCGTTCCGCAACGACGAACTCGAACAACTCGGCGACGCCGCCGCGCTGCTCACCCCCTCGGGTGAACGGCTCGCATTTTCGACCGACTCGTATGTCGTTTCGCCGCGGCGCTTTCCGGGCGGATCCATTGGCCATGTCGCCGTCCACGGAACGATCAACGACCTCGCGGTGTCGGGCGCGCGTCCGCAATGGCTGTCGGCGGCGTTCGTCATCGAGGAGGGCTTCCCGATCGCCGAGCTCCGCGAAATCGTCGCGGACATGAGCGAAGCCGCTGCGAAGGCGGGCGTGCAGATCGTGACCGGCGATACGAAGGTCGTCGGCAAGGGCGCGGCCGACGGTGTCTACATCTCCACCGCAGGCGTCGGCGTGATCCCCGAGGGCAGGCGGCTGTCGCGAGACCTCGTACAGGCCGGCGACAAGGTGGTGCTTTCGGGCACGATCGGCGAGCACGGGATGGCCGTCATGCTGGCCCGCGGCGACCTGGCCATCGACGCCGACATCGCCTCCGACACGGCGCCCGTGCACGAACTGGTCGAGGCACTGCTTGCCGCGGCGCCGTCGACGCGATGGATGCGCGACGCGACGCGCGGCGGCGTCGGCACCGTGGCCAACGAACTGGTCAAGGACTCCCCGTTCGCGCTCATCCTGGACGAGGACAAACTGCCGGTGCAGCCGCAGGTGCTCGGCGCCTGCGACATGCTCGGTATCGACCCGCTGTACGTGGCAAACGAGGGCAAATTCATCGCCATAGTTGCTGCCGATGAGGCCGACGCGGCGATCGCCGCGTTGCGTGAACATTCGCAAGGCGCCGATGCCGCGGTCGTGGGCGAGATCGTGCCCGAACCGCGCGGAATCGTCGCGCTTCGAACGTCTTTCGGCGGCAGTCGGATCGTCGACATGCTCGTCGGTGACCCGCTTCCGCGGATCTGCTGAAAGGAGATTGACGATGTGTCTTGGGATACCAGGCCAAGTGGTCGACATCGTCGACGCCGAACAGTCCCTGGCTAAGGTCGACGTCAACGGTGTCCGAAGAACCATCAGTGTGCGCCTGTTGGCCGACGACAACCTGCAGGTCGGTGATTGGGTGCTCGTGCACGTCGGTTTCGCGATGGCGAAGATCGACGAGCATGAAGCAGCGATGACGCTCAACCAGGTGCAGAAAATGGGTGCTGACTACGTCAACGAGATCGAAGCGTTCAACGCATCGGAAATCGCATGAGAGGGGTTGAAACGCAATGAGATTCGTCGACGAATTCCGGGACCCGGCGGCCGCACGTGCGCTCGTCAAGTCCATCACCGAGCTCGCGACCGGCCACGATTTCAATTTCATGGAGGTTTGCGGCGGCCACACACACACCATCTACCGACACGGCATCGAGCATCTGCTGCCCGAGTCTGTCGAGCTGGTGCATGGGCCCGGCTGTCCGGTGTGCGTGATCCCGATGGGCCGGGTGGACGACGCGATGTGGCTGGCCGAGCAGCCCGGCGTCATCTTCACGACGTTCGGCGACATGATGCGGGTGCCGGGGTCGAAGGGAAATCTGATCGAGGCCAACGCCCGCGGCGCCGACGTGCGAT
>JAVRPG010000825.1:0-3519 GCA_032162325.1 Mycobacterium sp.
ACGTCCGACTCTCCGGCGAGGCGCCGAATGACGAAGTCATCCTGTTCTACGCGATGACCGGCCTTAATGTGCTGGCGCCGCTCCCCGGGGGCATCCACCGCATTGTCGCGCCGAGCACCCACGCGCCGGAGGAGCCGTCGATGAAGTTCGTCCAAGAGATCCTGGACACCCGCGGCTTCGGCCCGAGGCGCACAGTTGTGACCGATGTGATCTGGGGATCGCGATTCCGGATCCACCACCGGGTTGCCGATACTTATCGGGTCGGACGGCTGCTGCTGGCCGGCGACGCCGCCCACGTACACAGCCCCGCCGGCGGGCAGGGCATGAACCTCGGCATCCAGGACGCTGTCGCTCTCGCCGACGGCCTGCGCGACGTGCTGGACGGCGATTCCGTTGCGGCTCTTGACGCCTACAGCGCGAGCCGTCGCCCGATCGCGCGGGAAGTGCTGGCCACGACCGGACGATTGACCCGGCTGGCGACCTTGCCCAGGGCGGTCCGCCCGTCCCGCAACGGGTTGATGCGGCTGGCCGCACAGATCCCCGCGGTACGCGGCCAATTGGCCTGGCGGCTATCGGGTCTGGTCTACCGCTGAATCGAGCGCGTCGGCCGCCCAGCGGTGTGCCCAGCTCTGCAGCGGCTCGAGCGCTGCCATCAGCGATTGGCCATGTGACGTAAGGAAATAACCCGCGTCACCGTGGTCCACGATGCGCAGCTGCCGGAGCTCTTTCAACCGGGTGTTGAGCGAGCCGGGGTTGGTCTCGCAGGCCGTTTGCAACGCCCGGAAGGTCAGCGGCCCATCACGCAGCTCCCAGAGCAGGCGCAGTGCGCCGCGGCGCCCGAGCGCGTCGAGGGCCACCATGATCGGTCGCCCCGACCGCGATCCACGGGCCGACGATCCGATGCGGGGCGAGTTCATGCTTTACATTTTGTAGCACCACGGCTAGTTTCGTCACCATGACACGCTATAGAAATAATAGCGCTCGTATCGCTCCGGCCGCCGAACCGCTGTCCGACGACGTCCGGCAAGCCATCGACGCGGTCATGCGCGGCCAGCCGCCGTTGGTGTTGTTCACCACGTTGGCGCGCGATCGCCGGCTGTTCTTCAAGTTTTTCAACTCCGGGCTGCTCGACCGGGGCCACCTGACCATCCGGCAACGCGAGATCGTCATCGACCGGGTGACCGCGTCCTGCGGCGCCGAGTACGAGTGGGGCGTGCACGTCAGCGTCTTCGCCGCCAAAGCTGGCCTCACAGAAGCGCAAATCATGTCATTGACGGTGGGGGGACCCGATGACAACTGCTGGACCGACGCCGATCGCGTGCTGATTCGGTTGTGCGACAGCCTGCACGGCGACTGCACGGTGGACGATGCGCTCTGGGCAGAACTCACCGCACACCATTCGGACGAGGCAATGCTGGAACTGCTCATGCTCGCGGGCACGTACCGCACGGTCAGTTACTTGGTGAACTCGCTGCGGTTACCAACTGAACCCGGGGCCTTACGGTTCCCGCTGTCGCGAGCAAATTGAGACACAACCCGGTTGCCGCCGCGCCGGTTGCGCTCGAGCGGGTGTTCCCACAGCTAAGCGGGATAATCAGGCATTATGGGCGGCATGGACACTGGTGTGACCTCACCGCGGGTTTTGGTTGTCGATGACGACTCCGACGTGCTTGCCTCATTGGAGCGCGGACTGCGGTTGTCCGGCTTCGAAGTGTCGACCGCAGTAGACGGCGCCGAGGCGTTGCGGAGCGCCACCGAGACCAGGCCGGATGCGATCGTGCTCGACATCAACATGCCGGTGCTGGACGGTGTCAGCGTGGTCACCGCGCTGCGGGCCATGGACAACGACGTCCCGGTATGTGTCCTCAGCGCGCGCAGCTCGGTCGACGACCGCGTGGCCGGTCTGGAGGCCGGCGCCGACGACTACCTGGTCAAACCGTTCGTGCTGGCCGAGTTGGTGGCGCGGGTACGCGCGCTGCTGCGTCGCCGCGGATCCACCGCGACATCCTCCTCGGAAACCATCACGGTCGGCCCGCTGGAGGTGGACATCCCGGGCCGCCGCGCCCGGGTCAACGGCGTCGATGTCGACCTCACCAAGCGTGAGTTCGACCTGCTGGCAGTGCTGGCCGAGCACAAGACCGCGGTGTTGTCTCGGGCACAGCTGCTGGAGTTGGTGTGGGGTTATGATTTCGCCGCCGACACCAACGTCGTCGACGTCTTCATCGGATACCTGCGCCGCAAATTGGAAGCCGGTGGCGGCCCGCGGTTGCTGCACACGGTCCGCGGAGTGGGATTCGTGCTGCGCCTGCAGTGACGGGATTGAACATGAACTTCTTGTCGCGAATCTTGACCCGTACGCCCTCGCTGCGGGCTCGGGTGGTGGTGGCGACTGTCATCGGCGCGGCAATTCCGGTGCTCATCGTCGGCGTGGTCGTGTGGGTCGGCATCACCAACGACCGCAAGGAACGCCTGGACCGCCGTCTCGACGAGGCGGCCGGTTTCGCGATCCCGTTCCTGCCCCGCGGCCTTGGCCAAATTCCCAAATCCCCTAACGACCAGGATGCGATCATCACCGTGCGCCGTGGTGGTGGCGAGATCACGTCCAACTCGACCGTCACGCTGCCCCAGCTGCCGGCCGGCTACGCCGACACCTACGTCAACGGGGTGCGCTACCGGGTGCGCACGGTCAATATCCCGGCACCACACCCGATGTTGGTGGCGGTGGGCGCGACCTACGACGCCACCATCGCCGACACCAATAACCTGCACCGCCGGGTGATCTTGATATGCGCGTTCTCGATCGTCGCGGCAGCCGTATTCGCCTGGCTACTGGCTACTTTCGCGGTGCGGCCGTTCAAGCGGTTGGCCCAGCAGACCAGGGCCATCGACGCCGGCGACGAGCGACCGCAGGTTCAGGTGCGGGGCGCCACCGAGGCCGTGGAGATCGCCGAGGCCCTGCGAGGCATGCTGCAACGAATCTGGAACGAGCAGCTCCGCACGAAGGAGGCGCTGGAATCGGCTCGGGACTTCGCGGCGGTGTCCTCGCATGAGTTGCGCACGCCGCTGACCGCGATGCGCACCAACCTCGAAGTGCTGGCCACCCTCGACCTTCCGGACGAGCAGCGCAAAGAAGTGCTCAGCGACGTGATCCGAACCCAATCACGCATCGAGGCCACATTGTCCGCGCTGGAGCGGCTGGCGCAGGGTGAGCTGTCGACGTCAGAGGACCACGCGCCGGTCGACATCACCGAACTGCTCGACCGCGCGGCGCACGACGCCATGCGGATCTACCCCGACCTTGACGTGTCCCTGGTGCCGTCGCCCACCTGCATCATCGTCGGGCTGCCCGCCGGCCTACGTCTTGCCGTGGACAACGCGATCGCCAACGCCGTCAAACACGGCGGCGCGACCCGCGTTCAGCTGTCCGCGGACAGCTCGCGGGCCGGTGTGGAAATTGCCGTCGACGACAACGGCGGCGGCGTGCCCGAGGAGGAGCGCCAAGTGGTGTTCGAGCGGTTC
>JAVRPG010000826.1:0-7528 GCA_032162325.1 Mycobacterium sp.
CAGCCCTTGCCAACTTCTTCCGTATCAAGCCGGCCTACTTCACCGACGACGAGTACTACGAGAAGCTCGACAAGGAATTGACCTGGCTGGCGAATATGCGCGACGAGGGTGTTCGCCGTATTGCGGCGCGCACCGTCGGGTTGTCCGCAGAGGCCCAGCAGGACATCGCCCTGAAGGTCGATGAGCTGCGTCGCCGGGAGCACCTGGACGATTAGCCCGCCGCTCGCCGCAATGCGGCGTCCGGCGAATTTGGGAGATTCGGTCGCCTAGACCGTCTCACTCTTGGAGAGCGCGAGCTGGCCATACTGCTGCGCGATCGCAAGGATCCATTCGCGGTCCGAATACGACGCGGGCTGGCGCAGCCAGCCAAGCCCAGGGAATTTCGGGCCGGTCCCGTCCGGTGCGCCCTCTCGCTCTGCGTAGATCCACTCGGCGATCGCCCGCGCCTGCTGCTCGGGCGGCACCGACGGCGACTCGAGTTCCGTCCCGTCGTCCGCCTCGTCGGGCTCGCGTGCGGGTAGTGCGCCGGTGGCGTCGACCGGCCGCTTCCGCGCCGCATCGGCGGTGGTGGCCTCCAAGAACAGTGCGTCGGAGATCAGCGACATCCGCTCGGCGACCCGGAACGCCAGCGGGCCACGGGGGCGTACCCCGATGCCGATGTCGGGATGGCGCCGACCGAGTTCGTTCAGTACCGGCTGGATGGTACGCAGCTCGTGGCGGGCGCCGAACCAGTCTTCGACGCTGGGCAGCAAGGACCCGGCGGCGACGACCAGCATTGCGCAGCCCAGCAGGGTGGCAGCCGCCCCCACACCGAGGAGCCGGGTGTTGCCTGCGGCCCGCAGGACGAAGAACGCGGACGCCAGCACGATCAGCACGATGCCGATGGTGAAGACGAACAGGGCGCGGCCACGCCGGGTGCGATTGGAGTGACGCATGCCGGCCCACGAAACCAGGGTCAGCGCCAATAACACGTAGAGCAGCGGCAGCAACCACGGCAACCTCCCGTCGCTGGAGCCGAGGTTCCGCTTGAGGTATTCCTCTGGCGACATCTCCGGTTGCTGACCGGCGGCGAAGAAGGTCACCAAGCTCGCGACCGCGATCGCGCCGGCAACGCTGTACTGCGCGATAGCAATTTTGCGAATGGTGGCCGGCTTACGCTCCGAGGACACCGTCGTGATCATCACGCAGCTGCCCGCCGCGCAGGCAATCAACGCGACCTGGGACAGCCCCATCGAAATGTTGTGCCATTGCAGCACCGTGTCGATCAGGAGCGTCAATGGCTGCCAGTTGAGTGCGGCCACCAACCCGAGGCTGCCCAGCGCGAGGATCATCGCGGTGCTCACCAGAGATTGCTTGTTGACCAGGGCCCAGCCAATTCTGAGGCCGGTGGCCAATCCGAGCAAGCCGGCGATCACCCAGATGATCAACCAAACGCCTCTCCGAGTCGGACTTGGACGATCGAGGAGCGATCCGACGGCAGCCGACCGAGGCGGTAGATGAGCAGCGCCGCGAAGTCTTCGGCTTCCTGTTCGGCGTCTTCGCCGGCGGGGCCCATGCAGCCGGTTCGTTGGTTGAGCATGTAACCGATCAGGTCGGAGCTTGCCAGGTCGACGTTTTCGCGCGCCGCCTGGACCACCGGGATGCCTTCGTGGCCAAGCACCAGATGTCCGAGCTCGTGGGCCAGGGTGCGATCCCAGGCAGGCAGGCCCTTCTGGATCAAGAACACGTCGCGATCGGCATATTGGCGCCACTGCCCGCACACGCCGGGAGGCAGATCGGCCATCTTGAGTTCGATCGGCCGTTCGCGATCCTCGCTTACGGCGTAGACGAGACGGGGTAATGACACTTCCCCGCGGCGTGGGGCGAGATCGAGCACCTCACTGACGGCGCGGGTGACGCGGCGGCTGGCGGGCATATATCCCCCTTTCGACGTCCACTATGCGCTGTCCGCCCCCTTGAGCGCGGGCAGTTTTGTCAGTTCACGAACCGTGCAGTGCCGCTTGTGTGTACCGCATGGCCCGCCTTCGCCTGGCGATATCCAACCAATCCCCCGGCGCCGGTGAGTGTAAGCATGCCCGCAAGCCCGGGCACTGCCAAGGCCGCGACCTGGGACAACCCGGCACTCCGCAAATACTCCGTGTAACCGATCCGGTCGGAGGTCGCTGGAACGGCGACGTTGCTGCCCACGTTCGCAGGCAGCGGCTCCCGCCCCGCGGGTGGCTCAGCGCTCACACCACGGGGCGTAACCGGCAACGTGGGCGCGCCCGGCGACCCGCCGCCCCCTCCGAGACCGGTGGCCGGCGCCACGATTACTGGCAGCGTGATCGGCGCGATCGGGAGTTGCGCGGCCGCGATGCCCACGCCGGGTTCGGCGTCGATGACGGTTGGTCCCGGTTCCGTCTCGGGCGGCATCAGCTCTGGCGGCAGCTGCATCTGCGGCAGCACGTGTGGTCGGCCGGACGGCACCTCGGTGGCGGTCCCACCCCCGCCACCACCGCCGGGTCCCGGGGGCTCACCTGGATTCCACGGCCATGGCCACGGCCACCACGGCCAGCCGGGCGAGCAGTGATCCTTGTTCTTGTCGTCGCACGCGCCGGGTTCTTCAGGTGGTGGCGGCTCTTCTTTGGTCGGAATGGTGGTGGGCGGATCGTCGGGATCGCTGTTGCCGCTCCCGCCACCGCAACCAGCATTCCCGTTGCTGCCGCTGTTGCCGCAGTTGCCGTTGCCCGGGTCGTCGGCGCCCTGCGTCTCATCTCCGGGCTTGGGGTCGCCTGGCTCCTTGCCGGTTTGTTCGGCCTTGCCGCTTCCTACATCGCCGGAGTGTTCGCTGCCTGTCCCACCGGGCTCCACAGGCCACGAAGGAAGCCGCTGCGGCGATGCGCACACGCGAACCCATGTCGCCACGACCCTTCAAGGCGTCGCCGGCCCGGCTATGGAGAGATCCGATCATTCTCGCACAAACGCGTTCAACGGTTTGCTGTCGAACTGAATCTATCCGCCGCCGGGACACACCGGAGCGGCAGATGATCCGGACGATAGTGTTGGGCTGCACCATCACTGATTTGTCATGCATCGTCGACGAGATGATCGGGAGGCCGCCGGGATGAGCCTGTTCAAGCGCAAAACCCGCGCCACCCGCAGAGCCGAGGCCCGCGCCATCAAGGCCAAGGCGAAACTCGAGGCCAAGCTCGCCGCTAAGAACGAAGCCCGTCGCATCAAGGCTGACCACAGAGCCGAATCCAAGGCCCTCAAGGCGCAACTCAGAGCGCAGCGCGACAGCGACAAGACCGCGGTCAAGGTTGCCGAGACTCAGCTGAAGGCGGCGCGCGAAGGTAAGTTGTTCTCCCCCACGCGAATTCGCCGCGTACTCACCGTCAGCCGGCTACTCGCACCGGTCGTGGTGCCGCTTGTGTACCGCGCCGCCGTCGCCGCGCGTGGCTTCATCGACGAACGGCGGGCCGACCGGCTCGGCGTCCCGCTGAGCCAGATCGGTCAGTTCTCCGGTCACGGCGCTGCGCTGTCGGCGCGGATCGCAGGCGCCGAGCATTCGCTGCGGCTGGTCGCCGAGAAGAAGCCGAAGGACGCCGAAACCAAGCAGTTCGTCACCGCGATCACCGAGCGGCTCCGTGACCTGTCGGCCGCTGTCACGGCCGCGGAGAACATGCCGGTATCGCGCCGCCGCCCCGCGCACGCCGCGATTGCCGAACAGCTCGACGGCATCGACGCCGACCTGATGGCCCGGCTCGGCCTGGTCTGACCGACCGTGTCAACCGCCAGTCCCGCACCGCGTCTACGTGGCACGGCCGCGGGGCTGCTGACCGCGGCGCTGGCGGTCGCCGCGCACGCGGTGGGCAGCGGGGTGGCCCCGACGGGCGCGGTCACCGCGCAATTGGCGGTGCTGGCGGCGACGGTCGGCGCGCTCGCCGCGACCATCGCCCGCGCAGCCGACGCCAGGGTCCTTCTCGGCCTGCTCGCCGCAGGCCAGGTGTGCGGCCACGTGATGCTCAGCGCTGTCGGGCACAGCCACGCGACGACGGCGGCACCGCCCGCCGCGATGATGCTGGCCGCCCACTTGGTTGCGATCGGAGTAGGCGCGCTTCTGATCGCCGCCTGCGATCGGCTGTGCCGCGCGGTGTCACGCGCGGTGCGCGCCGCGGTCCGGATCGTCGTCGCACCCGTCGCAGGCGCGCCAGTTGTGGTGATCGGCGAGGCGGATCAGCCGCTGCGTTCGGCACTTCTTCTCGCCGCTTCGGTGTCGCGTCGGGGTCCGCCGGTCAGCCGCCACCGCTGACCGACATCCCAACGACACACGAAAGCCACAATCGAATGCGATTCAATACCCGGGCGACTTCGCGCGCCCTGATCACCGTTGCCGCCAGTGGGGCGGCGATGTCCATCGGACTACTTACCGGCGCGGCGCCGGCGTGGGCCCATGTCCACGTCGACGCGGACAACCCCGCGCCAGGCGCCTACTCGGTGCTCACCTTCCAAGTCCCCAACGAATCTGAGAAGGGGGCCCTCACAACGCAATTGAGCGTCGCCCTGCCCAACGTGGCCTCGGCGAGCACTGAGTCGATGCCGGGTTGGACCGCACGGCTGGATCGTGATGCCGCCGCGGGCACCACCCGTTCAGTCACCTGGACGGCTGCACCGGGAACCGGTATCGGGGCCGACCAGTTCGCACTGTTCCGGATTTCGGTGAAACTGCCCGATAGCCAAACAATCAGCCTCCCGGCCACGCAGACCTATTCGGACGGGACGGTCGTGAAATGGGATCAGCCGACGCCGCCCGGCGGAGCTGAGCCCGAATACCCGGCGCCTGAGCTCGCCCTGACAGGCGCGAAGGCCGGTGCGGCCGACGACCATCCGATGCCGGTGGCCCAAACGTCGGCGCCCGACAACTCTGCGCGCTGGCTGGCCGGTGGCGCGCTGGCCGTCGCCGCCGTTGCGGTAGCGACGGCCTTGCTGGTACGACGTCGAGCATGAATCGCCTTCTCGCGACACTGGTCCTGGCCATCTCGTTGACCGTGATGGCGGTGGCCGGGGCCGGTGTGGCCTCGGCACATGCGACCCGCGTCGCGACCGATCCGGTCGAGAACACCGAGTTGTCCCAGTCTCCGCAGACGGTCAGCGCGACGTTCAACGAGAAGCTGCAACCCCAGTTCGCGGCGATGACGGTCGTCGGCCCCGACGGCAATCTGTGGTCGATCGGTGACCCGCAGGTGAACGGCGCGGTGATCAGCGTCGGCGTACGGCCGCTCGGCCCGTCCGGCATCTACACCGTGAACTACCGGGTGACATCGGCCGACGGGCACGTGGTCTCTGGGGCCTGGTCGTTCCGGCTCACGGTGGCCAGTACCGGCACGCCCGGTCCGTCGGCGTCCACGGCTGCCCCATCGGGTGACGGGATCCCGGTGTGGCCGTTCTTCGTCGCGGCCGGCGTGATCGTCGCCGCCGGTGCCTTATGGGCGGTGCGACGGCAGAGGTGACCCGTCATCGGGCGGTGGCCGGCGGAGCCCTGGTCGTGGTGGTCGCGTCGGTTGTGGCTTGGTCGCTGGCCGGGCAGCAGAACTCACTGGCGGCGATGCTGGTGCGGGCCGTGGCCGACGGCTCGGCGGTCGTCGCGTTCGGTTTGGCGGTGGTGCCGATGCTCGACAGCGACCGATACCGAGGTGAGCTGATCCGCCGCGCCACCGCGCCGTTGACGATCGCCGCCGCCGTTTGGCTGCTTGCCGAGCTGCTCCGGCTCGGTGTGGCCGCCGCGCAGGCCGCGGCGATTCCCATCTCCCGGCTCGGCATACGCACCGGGGTCGACTTCGCCCTGCACACGACCGCGGGACGGTCTGGACTGTTCAGCGCCGTAGCGGCGGGGCTCGTGGGTTTGGCGGTGGTGGCGGCACCGCGTTCTGTGTCGACGAATGTCGCGGTCGCGGGTTTCGCCGCTGCGGGGGTGGCGGCGCGTCCGCTCACCGGACATCTCTCCGAGAGTGCGGTGGGCGGGGTGGCAGTGGCCGTGCACACCCTTGCGGCGGCGCTGTGGTGCGGTGCGCTCGCGGCCCTGGTTCTCACGGTCGAGCGCCGCGGCCAGTGGGCCAGGGTGCTGCCCCGGTTCTCGCACATGTCCCTGTTTTGTGTGGCGGCGCTGCTGGTGGGCGGCGTGCTGAGCGCGGCCGTGACGATTGGGGCGCCGAGTCAGTTGTACGCGACGGCGTACGGCCGGCTGCTGTCGGCGAAGTTCGTGGTTACGGTGGTGCTGGTCGTGTTGGCGTACCGCAACCGGACGATGTGGCTGCCCGCCGCTCGTTCGCACCGCGCCACGGCCGTGGTGTCGCGATCGCGGGCGCTGTTCGAACTGGCGATCATGGCCGTCGCGTTGGCCCTGGCGGCCGCGCTGGCCGTGACCGGTTAGCGCCGTAGCCGGCCTGGCATGATGGGGACCACTGCGGGTAGACGAGACACTGCAAAGGAGCAGCCAGATGGCAGACCAGCAGGATCGACCCGACGAAAGGCCTGACGCCGCAGCACCGGCAGCTGAAAATGCGCCGCCGGCGCCAAGCCCAGCTCCGGTCCCGCCTGCCGCCGAGCCGCCCGCACCGCCGGCCAAGAAGCCACCAGCCAAGGCGGCCAAGAATGCTCCGGCGAAGAAGGCCGCCAAGAAGGCACCGGCGAAGAAGGCCGCAAAGAAGGCCGCTGCGAAGAAGGCACCGCCCAAGCAGGCACCCGCGGCCGCGAAGCTGGCCGACACCAACGGCGACCTGGCGTCTGCCGCGAAAGAGGCTGCGGCGAAAGCAAAATCCACTGTCGCGAGTGCCCCCAACCCCGTCGCGGGTCCGGCCCCAGTGCCGCTGATCGGACCCGAGCAGTCACGGCTGCCGCTGGTCGCCGCCATCGCCGCCGGTGTGCTGGCGATCCTGGTGGTGCTTCTTGCTGCCCGCCGCGGGAGCGACGACTGACCAAATCGGCTTGACCCTCACGCGGCGTCAGGGTCGATAGTGGCGACATGGACGCCAACACCGTCGGCGCGGTAGCCGACCTCAAGGGTGTCTCCGTGCGCACCCTGCACCACGACGCCCACATCGGCCTGGTGGTGCCGAGCGTCCGTGCCCCCGCGGGCTACCGCGGCTACATCGACGCCGACATCGAGCGGCTGCACCTTGTGCTGGTGTACAGGTCGGTCGGGATGCCGCTCGACAAGATCCGCGTCCTTCTCGACAAATCGAGCGCGGATGTGCTCGAACACCTGTAGCGGCAGCACACGTTGCTGTTGGAGCAGGCCGAGCGGCTGCAGCACACCATCAAAGCAGTGGAGGAACTGATGAACGCACACCACAAAGGCATTCAGCTGACCGCAGAGGAACAGGTCGAGATATTCGGCACGACCGCATTCAGTGAGGAATACGCCGTGGAGGCCGAAGAACGCTGGGGCGAGACGGACGCGTGGAAGCAGTCACAGCATCGGGTTTCGCAGTTCAGCAAGCAGGACTGGATCGCGATCAAGGCCGAGGGCGACGCTCTGCTCGACGCGCTC
>JAVRPG010000827.1:0-5078 GCA_032162325.1 Mycobacterium sp.
AGCGCGGCGCAGAGCGTCAAGTGGCCTCCCTGCGGGCACGCATCGAGGCGTTGTCGGTCGGGCTGGATCGCAAGGACGGCGCGGCGTGGCTGCAGAGAAACCACGGCGGCGCAGGGCTTTTCGGCTCGATCGCGAATCTTCTGAAGGTGCGTCCCGGCTATGAGGTGGCCGTGGCTACGGTGCTCGGTGCAGCCGCGGACGCCGTCGCCGCGGAGAACTTCGGTGCCGCCCGCTCGGCGGTCGCGGCACTGAAGCAATCAGACGGCGGTCGTGCGGCGATCGTGCTGGGTGACTGGCCCCACCACGCGGCACCGGCCATCGGGAACCTTCCCGAGGGCGCGGCCTGGGCGGTGGACCTGGTCGAGGCGCCGTCGCGGCTGCAGGGCGCGATCACGGCCATGCTCTCCGGCGTCGCGGTGGTGCGCGACCTGTCGGCGGCGCTGGATCTCGTCGCGGCGCGCCCGCAGATGCGGGCGGTCACCACCGACGGTGACCTCGTCGGCGCGGGCTGGGTCAGCGGGGGCTCGGACCGCAAGCCCAGCACGCTGGAGATCACGTCGGAGGTCGAGAAGGCCCGCGCAGAACTGGCCGACGCCGAGAAGCAGGCCGGCGAGTTGTCGGCCGCGTTGTCCGGTGCGCTGGCCGAGCAGGCGTCCCGCCAAGACGCGGCCGAGCAGGCACTCGCTGCGCTCAACGAGTCCGACGCCGCGATCTCGGCGATCTATGAGCAACTCGGCAGGCTGGGCCAGGACGCTCGCGCCGCCGACGACGAGTGGCAGCGGCTCATTCAGCAGCGCAACGAGCTGGAGACCGGCCGCACGCAAACCGTCGAGGAACTCGCCGGACTCGAGCAGCGGCTGCACAACGCCCAGCAGAAGCCGAAGTTCGAAGCAGAACCCGTCGACCGTCAGGCATCGATGGCCGCGGCAGAACAGGCCCGCGCCGCCGAGGTGGAGGCGAGGCTGGCGGTGCGCACCGCCGAGGAACGTGCGAATGCCGTTCGCGGACGGGCGGATTCGCTGCGACGGGCGGCGGCCGCCGAACGCGAGGCCCGGTTGCGTGCGCAGCGAGCACGCGAGGCACGCGAACATGCCGCGGCGGTTGCGGCCGCGGTGGCCGAATCCGGACGCCTTGTCGCGCAGCGGCTGAGCGCGGCGGTGGCCGTCGCATCCCGCGCCCGCGACGACGTCGCCGCCGAACGCCAGCACCGGGCAGGCGCGCTGGCGAAGGCGCGTGAAGAGGTGAACGAACTGTCCGCCAAGATCACCGCGCTCACCGATGCGCTGCACCGCGACGAAGTCGCCAAAGCCCAAGCGGCCCTGCGTATTGAGCAGCTCGAGCAGCACGCGCTCGAGCAGTTCGGGATGGCTGCCGCCGACCTCATCGCCGAATACGGGCCGGACGTCGCGCTGCCGCCGTCGGAGCTGGAGATTGCCGAGTACGAACAGGCGCGCGAACGCGGCGAGCAGGTCACCGCGCCGGCGCCAATGCCGTTCGATCGGGCCACCCAGGAACGCCGCGCCAAGAAGGCCGAGCGTGAACTCAACGAGTTGGGCCGCGTCAATCCGCTCGCTCTGGAAGAGTTCGCGGCCTTGGAGGAGCGCTACAACTTCCTGTCGACCCAGCTCGAGGACGTCAAAGCGGCCCGCAAGGACCTGCTCGACGTAGTGGCCGACGTCGACGACCGCATCCTGCAGGTCTTCACCGAGGCCTTCGCCGACGTGGAACGCGAATTCCGCGAAGTGTTTTCGGCGTTGTTCCCCGGCGGCGAGGGCAGGCTGCTGCTCACCGATCCCGATGACATGCTGACCACCGGCATCGAGGTCGAGGCCCGTCCGCCCGGCAAGAAGATCAAGCGGCTGTCACTGTTGTCCGGTGGGGAGAAATCACTGACCGCGGTGGCCATGCTGGTGGCGATCTTCCGGGCACGGCCGTCGCCGTTCTATGTGATGGACGAGGTTGAGGCCGCGCTTGACGATGTGAACCTGCGCCGGCTGCTGGGGCTGTTCGAGCAGCTGCGCAGCCAGTCGCAGCTCATCGTCATCACGCACCAGAAGCCGACGATGGAGGTCGCCGACGCGCTCTACGGCGTCACGATGCGCGACGACGGCATCACCGCGGTGATCTCGCAGCGCATGCGCGGCCAGGAATTGGTCGCCGCCGCCAACTGATTTGCGACTTGTTTGCGTTTCGGAGCGGTGAGCGCAACAAAACGCACACAAGTCACCGGATCTCGGTCACGCCTCTGCGACGGAGTGCCGCCAAATTCTGGGCGCCGCAGCCGTGCAGGCATATCAAGAGTTCGTCGATGAAGCGCTGCAGCCAATCCACAACGGCGGCAGGCGATTCGATCGCGGGCGCCAGCAGCGGCCGTGCCACAGCCACCGCGTCGGCGCCCATAGCCAACACCTTGGCGGCGTCCATCCCGGTGCGGATGCCGCCCGACGCGACGATCGGCACATCGGGCAGCGTCTGCCGCACCTCCAGCAGTGCCTCCGCGGTCGGGATGCCCCACTCGGCCAGCGCCGGGTAGCGGATCTCGCCATACCGCACGAACTGCTCGACCCGCGCCCACGACGTGCCACCCGCGCCTGCGACGTCGACGGCCGCGATCGGGCAGTCGACCAGTTCCGCGGCGGCCGCCGCACCGATGCCGTGGCCGACCTCTTTCAACATCACCGGAAGTCCGATGGACCCCGCGATGTCGCGCAACCGCGAGATGGAGCCGGAGAAGTCGGTGTCACCCTCATGCTGCATCGCCTCCTGTAGCGGATTGGTATGCACTGCAAGGGCATTGGCTCCGACGCGGTCGAGCGCCTTGACCAGATCGGGCACCACGACCTGGTCGAGTTGAGCCAGCCCGATGTTCCCGATCAGCAGCACGTCTGGGGCCACGTCGCGGACGCTGAACGAGGTCGAGGCCGAGCCGTTGTCGAGCATGATGCGCTGCGACCCGAGCATCATGCCGACGCCGAGCTGCTGGGCCGCGGCAGCCAGATTGCGGTTGATGGTTCCCGACAGCTCGGCGCCGCCGGTCATCGAGCCGATCAGCACCGGCGCGCGCAACCGCGCGCCCAGGAACTCCGTCGCCAGGTCGACGCTGCCCAGATCGGTCTGGGTGAGTGCGTTGTAGGGCAACCGGTAGCGCTCAAGGCCCGTGGTGACCGTCTGATAGTCGACCGCCTCGGACAGGCACACGTCGATGTGGCGCCGTTTGCGAGTCTCCATGCCGCCGGGGTCGAGCGTCACCGGCTATGCACCCTGCGACAATGGCGTGGTGACAGGAACTGTCGGGGTAGGTCTGTGGATCGCAATCGCGGTCATTGCCGTTCTGGTTGTCGCTGCGCTGGTTGTCGGCCTGGTGCGGTACCGGCGGCGACGGATCAGCCTGTCATCTTCCGACACTGCCACGCCCGTCGACCGGTCCGGCGGATATACCGCCTCTTCAGGCATCACATTCACCAAATCGGCACCGGCCGAGCCGGTCGAGCGCATCGATACCAGCGGGCTGCCCGCCGTCGGCGATGATGCCACCATTCCCCGCGACGCGCCGAAACGGCCCATCGCGGACGTTCAGTTGCCCGAGCCCACGCTGGTCGAGGCCGAAGTGGAAGCGCCGGCTGCGCCCGATCTCGACGCCATCGCGCCGACGGATGGCCGTCTGGACCGGCTGCGCGGACGGCTGGCGATGTCACAGAACACGCTTGGCCGCGGCATGCTTGGCCTGCTCGGCGGCGGCGACCTCGACGAGGAATCCTGGGAGGCCGTCGAGGACACCCTGCTGATCGCAGACCTGGGGCCCGTCGTCACCGAATCGGTCGTGTCCTCGCTGCGGTCACGGATGGCCAGCAGCCGCGTGCGCACCGAGATCGACGCCCGCGCCGTGCTGCGCGAGGTGCTGATCGAGGAGCTGCAGCCCGACCTGGACCGCTCGATCAAGGCGCTACCGCACGACAACAAGCCTTCCGTCTTGCTGGTCGTCGGTGTCAACGGCACGGGGAAGACGACGACGGTCGGCAAGCTGGCCCGTGTCCTGGTCGCCGACGGCCGCCGTGTGGTGCTCGGCGCCGCCGACACCTTCCGCGCCGCCGCGGCCCACCAGCTGCAGACCTGGGCCTCCAAGGTGGGCGCGCAGGTGGTGAGCGGCGCCGAGGGCGCCGACCCGGCGTCGGTCGCGTTCGACGCCGTCGACACGGGCATCGAGTCAGGCGCCGACGTCGTGGTCATCGACACCGCGGGACGGCTGCACACCAAGACCGGTCTGATGGACGAACTCGGGAAGGTCAAGCGGGTGGTGAGCCGGCGCGCGGAGGTCGACGAGGTGCTGCTGGTGCTCGACGCCACGATCGGGCAGAACGGCCTGCCTCAGGCTCGGGTGTTTGCCGAAGTCGTCGACATCACCGGCGTCGTGCTGACCAAACTCGACGGCACGGCAAAGGGCGGCATCGTCTTCCGCGTGCAGCAGGAATTGGGTGTTCCGGTCAAGCTCGTCGGTCTCGGTGAAGGCCCCGACGATCTGGCTCCGTTCGAGCCCGCGGCGTTCGTCGATGCGCTGCTCGGGTAACAAGTCGGTGGCCAAGAAACGCGTGATGTAACACCACCGAAACGGCGCTGGCCTATCCGTTCACACGAGCGAAACACCGCAGCGTCTTAGACGAAACAACCACTCAGCATTGTCTTGGACCAGGTTACGGTCGCGCCCCGTGCGGCCGGGCCATGGCCATAAGGAGGAGACTGCGAGTGGATGGCTTCCCGATAATGGGTATCCCCGACACCGGGGATACGGCATGGATGCTGGCAAGCTCCGCGCTGGTGTTGCTGATGACGCCAGGATTGGCGTTCTTCTACGGCGGCATGGTTCGCGCCAAGGGCGTGCTCAATATGCTGATGATGAGCATCAGCGCCATGGGCGTCGTGACGGTGTTGTGGGTGCTGTACGGCTACTCGCTGTCTTTCGGCAACGACGTCGCCAATTTGGTTGGCGACCCGACGCAGTACTGGGGACTGAAGGGTCTCATCGGCGGTAACGCGGTTGCCGCGGTGGCCGCGGATCCGAGCACCGGGACCGCCGCGGTCGA
>JAVRPG010000828.1:0-3543 GCA_032162325.1 Mycobacterium sp.
CCTGCCGTCGAGATCCTCGCCGAGGCCGGCTACCGTCGCCGCACCGATCCAAAAGACTTGACCGTCATCGACCCGCGCAACCACGTCGAGTTCTTTTTCCTGCGGCCCAAGGACATCGCTATCTATGTCGGGTCGGGGGAGCTCGACTTCGGAATCACCGGACGGGATTTGGCGCGTGAGTCCCGCGCGTCGGTGCACGAACGACTGGCGCTGGGCTTCGGGTCGTCCAGCTTTCGTTACGCCGCGCCGGCCGGACGCGACTGGACCATCGAGGACTTGGCCGGTCGGCGAATCGCCACCGCGTACCCGAACTTGGTGCGGGAAGACCTGGCGGCCCGCGGTATTGACGCGACCGTGATTCGCCTGGACGGCGCGGTGGAGATCTCGGTGCAGCTCGGGGTAGCCGACGCCATCGCCGACGTCGTGGGCTCGGGTCGCACCCTGAACATGCACAACCTGGTGGCGTTCGGTGAAACACTGTGCGATTCGGAGGCGGTGCTCATCGAACAGGCCGACCCTGTGGCCGCAGACGGCGGCCCGGACGCCTCCGCCCGTGACCAACTGGTCGCGCGGGTGCAGGGCGTGGTGTTCGGCCAGCAATATTTGATGCTGGACTACGACTGCCCGCGTTCGGTTCTCGACAAAGCCACGTCGATCACGCCCGGATTGGAGTCACCCACCATCGCTCCGCTGGCCGACCCCGATTGGGTGGCGGTGCGGGCTTTGGTGCCGCGCCGCGACGTCAACGCGACCATGGACGAGCTGGCGGCTATCGGGGCGAAAGCGATCCTGGCGTCGGACATCCGGTTCTGCCGGTTCTGATCATGAATGCGCCGGTGGGATCGGCTGTGCTGTGTTAGCGTCCCGCTAGAGCCGATTGGCCGGCATCTCTTGGTGTTATTGAGCCGTAAGGACGGTCGCCGTGACGCATTTCTATGTTCTGCTTCTAGCTCTGGGCATCGGTGTCATCGCCGGTTTGCGTTCCATGACGGCTCCGGCGGTAGTCGCCTGGGCCGCCGCGCTGCACTGGATCAACTTGAATGGAACGTGGGCTGCTTGGGTGGGGCATCCGGTGACGGTCGCCATCCTCACGCTCTTGGCGGTCGGTGAGCTGGCCGCCGACAAACATCCCAAGACACCCAGCCGCACCGCACCGCCGTCGTTCATTGCCCGGATCGTCTTGGGCGCGTTCGCGGGCGCTGTCATCGGCACCGCGTGGGCCTTCACCTGGAGCGCGCTGGGCGCGGGCGGCGTTGGCGCCGTGCTCGGTACCCTGGGCGGCTACCAGGCGCGCACCCGCCTGGTCGCCGCACACGGCCATGACTTGCCGATCGCCCTGCTCGAAGATGCCGTCGCGGTGGTGGGTGGATTCGCGATTGTCGCTGTAACAGCTGCTCTGTGACGCGGCGCTTCGACGCGATCGTGGTGGGCGCCGGCCAGGCCGGGCCCCCGCTGGCGGGTCGGTTGACCGCGGCCGGCCACACCGTCGCCATGGTTGAGCGCAAGCTGATCGGCGGCACGTGTGTCAACACTGGATGCATCCCGACCAAGACATTGGTGGCCAGTGCACAGGCCGCGCATCTGGCCCGGCGCGGCGCCGACTACGGGGTTGGCACCGGAGCGGTCAGCGTGGACATGGCGAAAGTCAAGGCGCGAAAAGACGCCATCATGCTCGGCGACCGCAAGGGCGTCGAAGACTGGCTGTATGGCATGGACGGCTGCACAGTCATTCGTGGTCACGCCCGGTTCGAGGATCCGCACACGCTGCGGATCGGGGACGAGGCCGTCCACGCCGAACGGATTTTCCTCAACGTCGGCGGCCGTGCGGTGGTGCCCGACATTCCCGGGCTGGCGGATATCGACTTTCTCACCAATGTGTCGATCCTCGAACTCGACACACTGCCAGAGCATCTCGTCATTGTCGGTGGCAGCTATATCGCGCTCGAGTTCGCGCAGATGTTCCGACGCTTCGGCGCCCGGGTGACCGTCGTCGAGAAAGGGCCGCGACTGGCGTCCCGCGAAGACGAAGACGTCTCCGACACCGTCAGGTCGATCCTGCACGACGAAGGCATCGACATCATCGTCGACGCCGCTGATATCCGGATAGCTAAGCGCGACAACGGCTTCGAACTTGCACCGCGGGCCGGGGCGGCACCGATAGCAGGCAGTCATCTGCTGCTGGCGGTCGGGCGGCGGCCCAACACCGACGACCTCGGCCTCGAGCACGCCGGCGTCCACACCGATGCCCGCGGATACATCACCGTTGACGACCAACTGAAAACCAACGTCGACCACATCTGGGCGATGGGTGACTGTAACGGCAAGGGCGCGTTCACCCACACCTCGTACAACGATTTCGAAATCGTCGCGGGCAACCTACTCGACGACGACCAACGCCGGGTCAGCGATCGGATCATGGCTTACGCGCTCTACATCGACCCGCCGCTGGGACGCGCCGGAATGACTGTCGAGCAGGTGCGCGCGTCCGGCCGCCCGGCGCTGGTCGGCCAACGGCCCATGACCAAAGTCGGCCGCGCAGTGGAAAAAGGTGAGACACAAGGCTTTATGAAAGTCGTGGTCGACGCCAAAACACAACAGATCCTGGGAGCGGCGATCTTGGGCGTTGGTGGCGACGAGGCCATCCACGCCATTCTGGATGTGATGTCAGCCAAAGCTCCCTACACAACGATGTCGCGCACGATGAATATTCACCCGACGGTCTGTGAGCTGATACCGACGATGCTGCAGGAGATGTCGCCGCTGCAGTAGGCGTGGCCGCTTAGGCGGCCGGCTCGGTTCCGTGCTGCAGCACGGCGTCCGCGTCGCCCTCCCACGGTTTGTCCGGCCAACCCGGGTACGGCGGCGGTGTGCCGCCGAAGATCGGACAGTGCTCGTGGTGCGGGCACCAGTCGCACATCCGCGACGGCCGTGGCCTGAAATCTCCTGTCGCACCTGCAGATTGAATTGCCCGCCAGATCGCCGTCAGTGTTTTCTCGAAGCGCAACAGCTCGGCTTCGTCGGGGGAGTAGTCCAGCAGCTGGCCGTCCGCCAGGTAGATGAGCCGCAGTCGCGTCGGCAGCACGCCCCGCGACCGCAGCAACGCGACCGCGTAGAACTTCATCTGAAACATGGCCTTGAACTCGGCGAGGGCCCGCGCTTCCGGCGGCGCCTTGCCGGTCTTGTAGTCCACCACCCGCAATTCGCCGGTGGGCGCGACATCGATGCGGTCGATGATCCCGCGCAGCAGTGTGCCGTCGGCAAGTTCGACCTCGATGCGCTGCTCGCAGCTCTGCGGGTCGAACCGGGTCGGGTCTTCCAACCGGTAGTAGCCGGACAGCAGCTTGCGGGCCTCGTCGAGGAGTTGGGTCTGCTGCTCGGTGTCCAACTGGCCGGCCAGCTCGGGTTCGTCGGCGATCACCTGCTCCCAAGCCGGGTTGACCAGCGCGTCGACGGCCTGCGGGCCGCGTTCGGCCGCGGGCAGGCCGTACAGCTGCTCCAGCGCGGCATGTACCACGGATCCGCGCAGTTGAGCGGTTGACGGCG
>JAVRPG010000829.1:0-3271 GCA_032162325.1 Mycobacterium sp.
GCCGTCGTCCAGCCCTGGTAGTACGAGCGGCGAAGCACGCCGCGGTCGGCGGCGGACAGCTGTGCCAGCGCTTCGCAGACGAGCAGCCGGTCCGGCTCGACGCTCACCATGAGCCGATCGCCGGCGCGGCGTGCTTCTCGTCGTCGGCGAACCGCTCCGCCATGCGGGCCACGACTCCACGGCCCAGCCCGTCGGGGATGAGAGACTTGGCACGCCCCGTGGCGGACGACTCGTCGCCCAGCCTTACGGGTACCCACGTGACCAGGGCGCCGGCAGGCCCGCACGGGTCGGTCCCGGCTTGCTCTGCGGTGATCGTCATTCGCGGCCCTCCGCTCGACCAGTCAGCCCAACATCTGGTCGTTATGTGATAGTACAAACTGGTTGTTATGCAATAGTACAAGTCAGGACGGGCGGCAAACACTGGCGGGAGGACGGGGCGGTACATCGATGGTGACCGAACGGTGCGGGTTCCGATGAGCAGGGATGACATCCGCGGCAAGCCCGTTGCGCTGATAGCGGGCGTGCCGCTGCATCGGCAGCTGTTCCTGGTGTTGCACGACGAGATCGCTCGCGGGGCCATCCCGGCGGGGGACCCCCTGCCCACTGAACAGGAGCTGTGCGATCAGTTCGGCGTCTCCCGCATCACCGTCCGGCGGGCACTGGCCGACCTGGCCGATCAGGGCTACATCACACGCCGGCAAGGAGTCGGATCGTTCGTTCGCCAACACAATGCGACCGCGCGGCAGTTCGATAGCCGGTCCTACATGGACGAGCTGCGCCAGATCCACTTCGAAAGCAACGCCGACGTCCTCGAATTCGATCTGACGGCCGCGCCACAAACCATCTCCGATCAGGTCGGATTCACCGGCGACGTGTTGCACATCGTACGGATACGGCGCGAGCGCCGAACCGGTGAACCACTGCTGGTCACCGAGGCCTGGCTTCCCGCCACCCTTGCCGAGACGATCACCGCAGAAAAGTTGGTCCACGCGCCTATGTATCGCCTGTTTGCCGAGGCGGGCGTCACCCTCGAGCGCGTGCAACATGAGTTCATCGCCGAGATCGCTGGCCCCCGCACCGCCCAGCTACTCGACATCGCCATCGGTGACGCGGTGCAGCGCGTCAACCGGCTGGCATTCACCGCAGGCGATCGACCGCACCATTGTCTGTCAATCCTCTTGTCGCCCAGCCGAAGCCGCATCTTGCTCAACCACTCCGCAGACGAACTGGAGATCGGCGACACCATGGCAATCACCCATGACGTGCGGCCCAACGCCTCGCCGAGCAGGCCAGCCGGTCAAGTCGACCAGCGATGAGAGACCCGGTAACGGAAATCCCTTCCAGCCCTTAGAGATCAGCGGTGTGCACGGTAACCGCATCCATAAACTCGAGGCAGCAGTCCAACCCTGACGTCCAACAGGCTGCCACAGACAGTGCGCACTCGTTGAGTCCTGAGGATCGCAGGGCCTACTCCGAACAGATGGCGACGAATTTCGCCGATCCCGAAGTCAGGGATATTGTCTGACTCTCGTACGCCCCGGGGCAGGACCAATACGGCGGAATTGAACATGGCGGCTTACCGGTTAAGTCTGCGTATTCGTTATCACGCTCTGGCACAACATGATTGGCTGTCTGCGGTCCTTGGTCAATGCATCTGTGTGTTTGGTCAATATAGTTGTCGCATTTGTGGGTTTGCGACAGATATATCGACCGAAAACGCGCGGACGTCCGCACGCAAGGCGGCGAGTGCCGAGCCGAAGGTCCAACTACCCGAAGATGACGACTTATTTGTCAGTTGAGCCTGAGTCGTGGGTTCCGCCCGCGCCACCGTGGTTCTTGGGCTTGGTCAAAAAGGTCAGGCGAAACTTGCCGATCTGCACCTCGTCGCCGCTGACCAGCACCGCCGAATCCACCGCCTCGCGGTTGACGTAGGTGCCGTTCAGGCTACCGACGTCGAGGACGTGGAATTCGTCGTTGTCCCACCGGAGCTCCGCGTGCCGGCGGCTCACGGTGACGTCGTCGAGAAAGATGTCGCTGCCGGGATGTCGGCCCACCGACGTTACCGGCAGGTCAAGCAGGAACTGGGATCCGGCGTTGGGGCCCCGTTTCACCACTAGCAGCGCCGAGCCCGGGGGCAGCCCCTCGACAGGAGACCGCGTTGTTGGCGCCCACGTCGGTAGCGCGTCCGGTTCGTTGAGGAAGTTGGCGCGGGGGAACGCAGAAGTGGTTTCCCTCGTGACGTCGTCAGACGTCTGGTCATGGTCGTTGTCGGTCACACCCGCTGCCCCTTTTCGGCTGGCTCGGTGTAGCCAGCCTGAACTGATCACACGACCGTACCCGCGGGCGGCAACGCGCTGAGTCCCGGGTCAGGTCGCTACGCGCCGGCGATTTTCGGCGGTGACACGAGTGCGTTCGCCGTCGCGGAAAACAGCGCGCAGCACGGTGGGCAGGTAGGTGCGCTCGAGCGCACCGCTGGGGAGCGCGTCTGGCTCGACCAGGCTCTGCGCGAGGCCACCCTCGTGGATGGCGACCACGAGGCGCGCCAGCATGTCGAGATCGACATCGGTCTTGCGGCCGGACTTGTTGAGCAGCAGCCGCAGCAGCTCGGTCAGCTCGTCGCGCAGCTGCTTGTCGTGCTCGGCAAGAACCTTCGCGGTATCCGGGTTGCGGATCGCGTGCAGCGTGTACTCGGTCGAGATGAGATACCAACTCGGGTCATGGTCGTTCAGCTCGGCCAACAGCTCGAGGAGCGAAGACAATGGGTCCTCGGCATTCAAAGCGTCGCTGACGATCTCGCCGAAGCGTTGCACGAGGCGCTGGCTGTGCCGGTCGAACAGCGCGAAAAACAGGGCGTCCTTGCTCGAGTAGTTGGAGTAGAAGGCGCCGGTCGTCAGGCCCGCGCGCTCGCAGATCTCCCCGATGGACGAGCCGTGAAAGCCGCGCTCGGCGAACACGTCGCGCGCGGCATCGAGCAGCGCAGCGGTGGTCTGCGGGCGGCGCTTGGTCAGTCCCTTGGGCATCCGCAAAGGATAGCAAGTTCTATCCGATAGGGAAGCCTATTGACGCGGTCCGTCCTCGGCTATACGGTAGGGGTATCTATCCGATAGGGAACCCTATCGGATGTTGAGCCCGCGAGGAGGCACCCGTGCCCAATGACATGACGGTGGAAGAAGCAGTGTCGATGTCGGTCGGTCCAGGGGCCGCCGAGTTCAAGTTCGAGACCCCGCCGACGTTCGACAGCGTCGAGGACGAGCGCCGCTATCGCAAGCAG
>JAVRPG010000830.1:0-12812 GCA_032162325.1 Mycobacterium sp.
GGGCAGCGTGCGATAAGTCTCGACGGCCAGCGCACGCGCCGACTTGTTGGCCGCGACGAGGGCGTCGGCGGCCGATCGGGCGAGGCTGAACACCATCTCGGTGGCGGCCGCGGTGCCGTGCGCCACCCGGGACGACAACGAGACGCCGCTTTCGGCGTGTTCGGCCGGTTGCAGCGCCATCGGCGTGACGCCGTCGGGCAAGTCGCCGGTGCCGTCGAGCCACATGACCCACTGCGCGACGGTCGGCCAGGTCTGGCTAGCGGCCTTTGAGCCGACGACCAGACCGAAATGCCCTGCGCGGATAGGGAATTCGTAGATGTCGGCCTGCGGCGCGGCCCGCTTGATCCCGCGCACCGAGGCCGGTTGCCCGATGTCGTCGACTTCGCCGACGACCGCGAGCACCGGGCAATCGATGTCGGACAGCGTGACGAGGTCGCCGTGAATGGAAAACCCGCCGGTCATCATCCGGTTGTGCGCGATGAACTGCTTGAGCAGTTCGGAGATGGCAGGGCCGGACCACGCGATCCAGCCATCCGACGCCAGGAACCGCCGCTGCTGTTCCCGCGGCAGCAGCGCCTCGCGGTCGTGCAGCTGGCGCAGGAAGTCCATCCGCGATTGCGCCGTCTTGATCGGGTCGAGCATCTGGAAGCCGGTGCGCGCCAGCCAGCTCGGGATGTCGATGCGGGAAAAGACGTGATCGGCCATGAAGTCCGCGGCTCCGGCGGCGAATCCGGCGGGCAGGTTCATCGGCAGCGCGGCCAGGGTGTCCACCGGTGCGCCAAAGGCGACGATGCTGGCCAGATCCTTGGAGCGGCGGTAGGCCGCGGTCTGGTAGGCGAACATGCCGCCCTGCGAATAGCCGGCCAGGTGGACGTCGCGGCCGGTGACCTCCTTGACGGTGTCGATCGCCTCGCTCAGTGCGACGACGTGGTCGGCGAGGTTGCGGTCCATGCCGCCCTCGACCTTGTCGGGCGAGCCGAAGTCGATGACCCACGGGTCGACCCCCGCCTTGTGCAGGATGCCGACCGCGCCGTCGTCTTGGGTGACGTCCCACATGTCGGCCGACATCATCATCGGGTGCACCATCAGAACCGGAGGTCCTGGCCTCGTGGCCCCTGGCCGGGCGTCGGGCGGGAAGTAGCGCCGCAGCCGGTACATCGGAACGCTTTGGATGATCTGGAACGGCGACGGCACGGCGCCGGTTTCCAGGCCGCCGTAACGGAGGACTTCCAGTCCGTTTTGCGCGGTGGCCACCAGCCGTCCCACCGGCCTGGTAATTGCCGAGAAGTCCACCACCGCCCGCTTCCCCTTCGCGACGTCAATCCCCCGATTGCCGTCGTCATCATGGCACAGGCTGATTGGGTGGCCAGCGCGTTTGACCGGCGCAGAGCTCAGACCGCTGCGGGCATGATCCTGAAGGGCTGCGACTCGCGACCGAAGACGAGCCGCCCGTCACGCCACAAAGCCATTCCCACGTGAGCGGCGGGCGCGACTCGTCGAAGCGACGCGGTCAGCGGCCTGCCCACCTCGATGGCGGCTTTGGGTAACCCGAGGACCGCTGCCGGGTTGGTCGAGATGAGGTCTATCGCACTGGACAGTCGCGTCGAGCCACCGCGCGCAAGAGCATGCGGCGCCGACTGCAGTGACGAGGGAAGGTAATCCGAGCACAACACGTCGCAGACACCGGCAGCGACAGCGTCGGCGGCGAGCAGATTGCCAGACGAAGTCGAACGCCCGCGGACCGCGTTCGGCGCACCCAGGACGACTGTCATCCCCAGCTCATCGGCCCGGCGCGCAGCATCCATCGTCAGGGGAAACTCCGCGACACGTGCACCGAGGTCAAACCCTTGCTCGATGTGTTCGGGTGTCCTGTCGTCGTGACTTGCCAGCACGATGTCGTCCTGGAGCGCAAGCGTGGCAACGTCTTCGCGCCGTTTGGCGATCCGGCTCAGCCGGGCCGGGTCGACGGTGAATACCTCTTCGACCTCCGCCTCGGTCACACCCCAGTCCTGCGAGTAGAACGCACACGTTTCAGCGAGCGAGGAGAACCGGCTGCGCTCTACCGATGTCTCGATCATCGAGATGAGCGCAACCCGCGATGACGCCGCCAGTACCGCGCGCAGCGAGTCCACCGAGTCCTCGTCTGTCAACTCGACGCGAGCGTGAATCCTCCAGTCGCAGCACAGGAATGGTGCGAGTTTCTCGATGACGGCCGCGAGCGCAGCGGCATCGGCGATCGCGATGCCCTTGCGCGGCGACTCCTCACACCTGGCCGCGACGCATACCGTCGCGATTCCCGCCGCGGCGCACTCGGCATCGAGCACCGAGATCACGGCCTCATGATCGAGTGACACCGTTGCGCGGGGTCGTCGGCGCTCGACGAGATTGTCGAGATGTAGGTCGACGCCTCCGGGAACCAAAAACACGTCCGAGGCTGGTGCTACCCCTTCGGCGATGTCGGTCACCCTGCCGTCCGCGTCGAGCGTCACCGCGGCGTCCGGGATGGCCGGCCTTCCGCCTCCGGGCAGAACCGTCACGCCCTCGATCACCGTTTGTGCCATTCGATTCTTCCTCTCCGCAACTCACCCGTCACAGTCGCGACGGATTCGAGTGCACTACCGGGCGCACCGGTCGCGATGACGGCCGCTCCCGCATCCATGGCGTGTTTCAGCGAGCTGGCCAGGCTGTCGGGGTCCGCGGATTTCTCGGGTTCGTCGAGCACAACGAACGGGCGCTCGGCAAGCAGCGCGGCAGCAAGTGCGACGGTAAGCCGATCGGCCGTTCTGAGCCCGCCGATGGGTGCCGGTGCCAGGTCGGCAGCTTGAAATCTGGCCAACGCCGCGACCGCGGCAGAACGGCTCCGTTGTGCGACCCTGGCCGCCACGATCGCGGCGGGCAACCGCGGCGCGGCGGCGAGCTGCCCGTCGAAAGACGCGATGCGATGATTTCGCATCCAGGCCACCGTGCGGGGATCCGCGGCGGTGAGGTTCAGCGCTCGACCGCCGAGCCGGAACGTCACCTCACCGGTGTCGGGGCGGTACACACCGGTCAGACACCGGACCAGTGTCGACCTGCCGGAGCAAGGTGCGCCAACGATCAGCGACAACGTCCCGCCGCGAGCGGTCAGATTCACCGCGTCGAGCACGCCAGGGGGCGCCGCACCGCCGAACCGTTTCGACAAATCGGTGACCGTGATCGCGGCCGCCCCTGGCGCGATTGTCACGGCAGCCTCGAGGAGACGAGGAGTTGGGTGTAGGGATGTTGGGGATCTTCGAGGACCTGCTCCGAAATCCCCTCTTCGACGATGCGCCCGTGGTGCAGCACCAGCATGCGTGAGGCAAGAATGCGCACCACGGCAAGGTCGTGGGAAACGATGATGGTGGCCGATCCCAGTGTCTCGGTCACGCGCTGGACGACGTCGAGCAGATCGGCCTGAACCGAGGGATCGAGCCCGGTTGTCGGCTCGTCGAGGAGCAGCAGCTGTGGCGGATCCACCAGCGCTCTGGCCAGTTGGACCCGCTGCTGCATTCCGCCGGAGAACGTCATCAATGCGTCGGTGTGCCGCTCTGGCTGCAGACCGAGCTCGGATAGAAGTTCGGCGGCCCTGGCGTGGATGTCGGCGAAAACCCGCGCACCCCCACCCAGTAGGCGTTCAGCGACGTTCGATTCGGCGGCCAGTCGCGGGTAGAGGCCGGCGGCCAATGCGTTCTGATGGACCATCACCACCGTCGACCGCTTGAGCTCGCTATGCGCGTCCGTCGCCTGAAACAGGTCCTCGTGCTGGCCGACAACCATCGACCCGGTGTCGGGGACGAGGTCGAGATGCAGGCATCGCAACAGCGTGGTCTTGCCGGAACCCGACTCTCCGACGACGCCAAGCACTTCGCGTGCGCCCACCTCGAAGGAGGCGTCGTAGACCGCTACCACCGAGCCGCACGCGTGGCAGCGGTTGGTGCCGGCCTCCTCTCCCGTCAGCTCGACACAGCGGTCGCAACCCGGTCCGAACCGGTGCGAGAGACCACCGACCGACACCATTGGTGGCGGCGGCAAGAGTGACTCCCGGTCCATCCAGTCGGCGACGGCATCGGCTGTCATGATTCCGCCGCCTCGACCCGCGCGCCGCACGCGTCGACGTCGCTGCAGCACCAGACAAGCGCCGCCGCGGCCGCCCCGTCGGTCGGAACGCGATAGGAAGTCGAACTGCCGCACCGATGGCACGGGCCGTCGGACCGCTCCGGTTCGAGCGGACTGTCCTCGAAGGCCAGCGGTTCAACCGATGTGTAAGGCGGCAGCGCCGTCAGCCGCGCCCGCCTGCCCGCACCGAGCAGGATCGGGTGGGCCCGTTGATTGAGCCGCAGAACGTCGTATCGCGGTATCGGGCTCGGACTCATCAACCGCGCACCAGCGACGAGGACGGGATGATCCGCGCCGGTACGCGGCCCACCGAGACGCGCCTGCGCGTCGTAGAGGTCGAGCCACGCCGGCGTGTAGTCGCGTGCGGCATGACAGGCCAGCGCCGCGACGTCGTCGGATACCACCCGACGCAATGGCTCGGGGTGCGGAACCTGGAGCACGAGTAGCTGATCCGCGCGCAGGTCGATCTCCGGGATGCGGTGCCGGCTTTGGATGATCGTTGCCGCGGGTGTGCTCGTCGTGGATTCGCACTGCGCAGAGTCACTGATCAGGTTCCGCATCCCGACCGCGTTGACCGAGAAGTCGTCGCCCTGATCGATGACCTTCACGATGTCGGTCGGCCCGACGACGGACAGCGTCACCTGCAGCCCTCCGCTGCCCCAGCCGCGTGCCACCGGCATCTCTCGCGACGCGAACGGCACCTGCCAGCCGGGAATGGCTAGCGCCTTCAGAATCGCCCGGCGCACATTGCGTTTGGTGTCTTCGTCGAGGTACGCGTACGCCTCGGGCTTGCCGTGCGCGGCGGCAAGCCCGGCCACCGTCGGCGTCTTGTCCGGAGTCGCCATCACCGGGCCTGCTTCATAGCCGCTTGGGCGAGGTACGCGGCAAAGCCGGCGTAGTGGGGCAGCCTGAGGTGTTCGACGAATCCGTTCGTGGCAGACCCGTCCGTGGCCGCGATGACGGTCTGTTCGTCGAGCACGAGTTGCTCTCTTAGCTCGCCGTCGGCCTGCATCGCCGCGTCGAGCAGCGCCAGCGATATCCCGCGCCGTTCCACCGTTCCCATTGAGGCGCCCCATCCCATCGCCAGACCCGGCTTCCCGTCCACGTCGGCGTCCAGGACGACTTCGACTTCGGTGATCGGCACATCAACGACCGCGCACGGCGCTTCGGTTCGCGGATGCGGGATCCGAATCCGCGCGACTCCGACGGTCAGTTCGACGAGCACAGCCTCCTGCCGGCGGCCCAGGATCAACGCCGCCAGCGCGACCAGCGCACCCGTCTCCCCCCGGGCCAGCAACCCCAGCCGGGACGCCCGGGTGAACGGTGGCACCAGGACGGTGCGGGCCGGGTCCTCGCCCTCTCCGTCGTCTGGTTGCGGCACCATTGACACCTCATCGATCAGGTCTCGTACCCGCCGCACATCACCGCGTGTTGGCGCATCGCTCCCCGTGGCCGCCAGAGCGGTCGCGTGGGCCGTCAACCCGGCCTCGTCAACGCTAGGCGTCTGCGCCCAATCCAGTTGCCGGGGAGCCAGATCGGGGGAGAAACCGAGCCACTGGCCGCCTGGTATTTCCGGGTACGCCGAGGACAGCCGCCGCACGACAGCGACGTCGTCGGGTTCCACGGTAAAGGCCCGTACGTGGGGCTGGGTGGCCGCCCACACCCGCAACATCGAGACCGCGTGCGGGGTGTCGCCGTGCGCCTGGTCGAGCGCACGCCGAGCCGCCGCGGTCTCCCAGAGACCCGCTTCGGCGCATACCTGCTGCTCGAGCATCGCGGTGCTGACGTCACCGGCTTGGCGAGCCGTCGCACCCCGCACGATCGCGCGGGCGGCATCGAGCGCGGTGTTCTCACGCATGCTGGCGTACATCAGGCGGCCTCGTGGCGAATCGAGACGCTGCGCGGCAGTCCGATCAGGCACTCCGCGGTGACGACGAGGACGTCAACGCCGCACGGTGGTGATGCGTTCGCGGCGCTGAATGCGTGTACGGCGACCGGGTCAAGTGCGACGAACGCTCTTTCGGACCCTCGGACTCCAGGTCCGACAATCGACATCGGCAACGGTTCGCCCGCCGCGGCGATCACGACCGTCGCGCCTCGCTCCGGCGCGAGCCGAGTGCCGCGACGAGCACGGGAAATCGCATCGGCTGCAGGCCCGTCCGCCAACACCCAGTCGGCGTCGGCGATGTCTCCGCGAGCCGCTCCAGTTGCATCGGCAACCACCGCCGCCGCGCGTTGCGCCGTGATGCCACCCGCCACGCCAAGCGAGAGCCCACGATCCAGCAGGGCGAGCAGAATCGCTGCGGCACCGTCGAGTTCGGCCCGCTCGGAGACCGTCGGCCGGGCTGGCAGCACGATCGGCGTCCCCGGTGCGCACAACGCCCGCATAGCTGCCAGGAATGCGGTGCGGCCGTCGTGCACAGGATCCCAGTTCACGGCTTGCCCAGCCGCGTCATCGCCACCAGCGCGGCACGCTCGTCGCCGTCACGGACGCGCGCTTGCTCTGCCGCCCGGCACAATTCGTGCACACGCCCGGCAAGCGGTCCGCTCCGTTCGTATTCGGCGTCACACACTGCCGCCGCAACCGCGCCCACCAGGTCATAACCGTTGCGCATCCCGTCGCCTCGGGTACCGCCCAGCATGACGGTGCAACGGGTGAGAGCCACGTGTCCGAGAACCACTGTGGTGTCGCCACATCCGGGAACCGGAACTCTGATCGGCGCGCTGACCGACTCGGGTCCCGCGGTGACCGACACCGCAATCCCGCCGGTCAGGATGTCGTCGGCCAAGGCCTCGAGAGCGCCGACCTCCGCACCGGCCAAGGCCTCAAAACGTTGTTCGGCCCTCATCCGAGGTCCACCGTGAATTGAACCCGATCTCCACGAAACCGGTGCTGCACCAGGGCAATCGGCTTCCCGTCCTGGTCAACGTTGAGGCCACGCATCTCCAGGATCGCGGCGCCGACGCGCAGCTGCAGAGCCTCGGCTTCTGCGGGTTCTGCCAGTCCGGCCGCGAAGGTGCGGTTGGCACGCTGCATCCGCACGCCGTGCACATCCATCAGGTAGTCGAAGAGCGAGGTCTCGCCGTCCCACTGTTGAGCAAGCCCGGGGAAGCGGTCCGCGTCGATCGACGTCAGTGAAACCGACCAGGGTTGGTCGTCGACCAGGCGCAGCGTGCTGCACACCAGCACCGTGCCCGTGGTCCCGAGTTCTGCTTGCAGTTCCCGACTTTCGGCAGTCTCGGCCGACAGCAGCCGGATATTTACTCGATGGCCGAGTTCCTGCATGGTGCGCGTCAGGCTCGCGTCGCGGCCGGCGGAGATGTTGTATCGCACCCGCGGCGACGCGACGAACGACCCCTTGCCGTGGACGGTTTCGATCAGGCCGCGCTGATTCAGCTCGCTCAGCGCCCGGCGGACGGTGAGGCGGTTCACGTCGAACTCCTGCGACAGTGCCGCCTCGCTCGGCAGCCGGTCCCCCGGACTAGCCGCCTCGGCCAGACGCGCCTCCAGCACGTCGCTCAGCTGGCGGTAAATCGGGCGATCGGCGTATCTATTGATCACCGTGAGAAGTCTACTCATCTATACCTCTATACGCCCAGCACACGCCGTCGGATCGCAGCCGAAAGTCGTTCGAAGGCGACCACTACGACCAAAATCGACAGAATGATGGTGAGGGCCTCGTCGTAGCGCAACAGCTGCATCGAGGTGGCGAGTTCGATGCCGATGCCCCCCGCCCCGACCAGCCCGAGCACGACCGAGGACCGCGCCGACGACTCCAGGGCGAACATCGACGTCGTCACGAACGAGGGCAGGCAAGCGGGGATCACCCCACCGGCGATCACGCCGACGGGTGTGGCGCCGATCGCCCGCAGCCCTTCGATACGGCCAGGGTCGATGTCCTCGATGCTCTCGGCGAAGAACCGACCGCAGAAGCCCATCACGTCGACGGTGATGGCGAGCACGCCGGCTTCGGGTCCAAGTCCGACCGCGATCACGAAGATCAGTCCCCAGATGAGGTCCGGTATGGTCCGGCTCACCGTTATGATGCCGCGGCTGACCGCATACAACGACCAGTGCGGTGTGGTGTTCCGCGCCGCCAGAACCGCAAGGGGCACACTGAGAATCACGCCGATGATCGTTCCCAGCAGCGCCATTTCGACGGTCACGAGCAATGCGGCAAGTATCGGGCCGAGGCGACCGAGGTCGGGTGGAACGGCGTCGGCGAAGAAGTCGCCGAGCCGGAAGATGCCGGTCGCGAGCGAATCGGGGCGTACCGCGGCGCCTTCGCTCCAGCCGTGCACCAGCAGTCCGCCCACGATCACCACGACGAGGATGGTCCGAAGGCTCGGCCGACGTATGCGAGGCGGCATCTCGGACGCCGGGTCGGTGGTGGACAACGAGCGCGCGGCCATCCTGCTCACGCAGCCGGCTCGGCGTATATCGGGCTCAGCTGGGCGGGGTCACAGGACGCGACCGGGCGGTCGAGTTCAAGCACGCCGTTTCGCAGACCGACCACCCGATCGGCGTGACGCAGCGCAAGGTCGATCTGGTGCAGCGCCATGACGACCGTGACATCGCGTTCGGTGGCGATCGAGCACAGCAATTCCATGACGGCGTTGGCCGACGCCGGATCGAGGCTGGCCACCGGTTCGTCGGCCAGGATGATGCGCGGCTTCTGCATCAGCATCCGGGCGATCGCGACCCGTTGCTGCTGACCCCCGCTGAGGGTGTCCACCCGGCGATCGGCGTAGCCGCCAAGCCCGACGCGCTCGAGGCATCCGATTGCGTCCCGGCGCACCTCCCCCGGACTCGTTATCGGCCAGGCGCACCGAGCACCGCGCCGGCCCATCGCCCCGTGCACGACGTTGTGGAACGCGGTCAGTCGAGGGATGAGGTGGAAGCCCTGAAAGACGAAACCGACATCGCGGCGGATGTCGCGCAGCGACCGCCGCGATGCCCCGGTGACGGTCGTATTCCCGAAACTGATGGTGCCGCCGACGGGTTCGACCAACCTCACGAGGCAGCGCAGCAGCGTCGACTTGCCAGAACCATTGGTTCCGATCAAGGCGACCGTCTCGCCCTCGTGGACGCGCAGATTCAGCCCCGACAGGGCGTCGGTGCCGTTGCGCCGGTACCGCACTCGCAGGTTCGACACGTCGATCGCCAGAGGCGACCCGACGTTCTCGGCACCGCCGGTATCGGTCACCGCAGCGACGACCGGCGTCCCGGCGCCCGCCACTGCCATCTCAGTTGCCCACGAACTCGGTGAAGTCGTTGACGCCGATCGCCTGATACATCGACCGCACGGGGTCGTAGTCGCTGTCGCTCACCCCGTCGACGAGCTTGGCGTTCTCGTATTTCGCGTTGTCCTTGCCTTCCAGCATGGCCGCGAGTAGGGCGTCGAAGTTCTCGTTGAACGCATTCTGGATGGTGCTGACGGTTTGGTCGGGGAGGCCGGCTCGGCCCATCAACAGATCGGGCGGCAGCATGGGTCCTTCGGCAAGAAGCCGGTACTGCGCGGGGTCGTCCTCTTCGGCCATGAACTCTTCGTAGTCGTGGCAACCGATCCCGACCGCGGCGACATCGCCACGCTTGAGCGCCTCGTGGACCGTGTCACCGACGGTGAGCACGGTGACGTCGGTTTGCGGATTCAGCCCGGCGTCGACGAGCATCTGGGATGGCCCGAGGTGACCACTCGTCGAGCCGACATCCGACATCGCGATCTTGGTTCCGCGGAGTTGGTCCAGGCCGGTCTTGCCGCTGTCGGCCTTGGTGTAGATGCACGAGTGGTAGCCGTCGCGTTCGATGGCCACGATCGGCTCGGCCCCGGTCTTCTCGTGGATGACGACGTACTCGGCCGGTCCGGTGAACACGACGTCGACCCGATCGGCCTGCAGCGCGGCGGCGGCCGCGGTGCGGTCGTTGACCGCAAAGAACTCGGCCTTGAGTCCGGTTGCCTTCTCGAACTCGTCCTTGAATGCGCCGAACTCCCGCTGCAGTTCCTCGAGTCCTTTTAGATCGGTGACCGCCAATCGGACGGTGTCGGGTTGGCCCGAGTCGGCCGGTTCGCTGCTGCTGCAGCCGACCGCCATGGTCGCCGCCGCCAACAAAGCCACACCACCCGCGATTGCCCCGCGTACAGCCATCGGCGTCCGTTCTCTCGCTCCAACAGGTCGATCTACATATCTAGACAACTAGTGCGAACTGTGGGTTAACCGATGCCAACGGTCAGTGCAATGTCGCGTGTCAGAGACGCGGCGACGGCGGTGCCAAGCCGTCGACCTATCATCGGCGGCTGATGGCCAACTTGATCAACATCGAGCGCGCGACCGTCGGTTATGGCACCCGCACGCTGCTCGACGGGGTCAGCCTGGGTGTCGACGAGGGCGACGCGATCGGCGTCGTCGGCCGCAACGGCGACGGCAAGACCACGCTGTTGCAGGTGCTCACGGGTGCCCGGGAGCCGGATTCGGGCCGCGTCACCCACACGTCGGGGCTGTCGGTGGGCTATCTCCGGCAGGCCGACGACTTCGCCGCAGGGGCCACCGTGCGGGAGGTGATCGTCGGCGGCAGGCCGGACCACATCTGGGCGGCCGAACCGGACACCCGCGCCGTCGTCTCGCATCTGTTGTCCGGTGTCGATCTGGACGCTGATGTGGGTCGGCTCTCGGGTGGTGAGCGTCGCCGGGTGGCGCTCGCCGAGGTGCTGCTGGCCGGACACGACGTGCTGGTGCTCGACGAGCCGACCAACCATCTCGACGTCGAGGTGATCGGGTGGCTGGCCGAGCATCTCAACGGCCGACGTGCCAAGGCGCTGGTGGTAGTCAGTCACGATCGCTGGTTTCTGGATGCGGTGTGCACGCGGACGTGGGAGGTGCACGACGGCGGGGTCGATGGCTACGACGGCGGGTACGCGGCCTACGTCCTTGCCCGCGCCGAGCGGATGCGGCTGGCGGCGGGAACGGAGGCGCGTCGGCGCAACCTCATGCGTAAGGAGCTGGCGTGGCTTCGGCGCGGCCCGCCGGCGCGCACGTCGAAACCCAAGTTTCGGATCCAGGCCGCCAACGAGCTGATCGCCAACGAGCCACCGCCGCGCGATTCACTTGTGCTGCAACGCTTTGCGACCAACCGGCTGGGTAAGGACGTGTTCGATCTGCACCGGGTGCGGCTGGACGTGGCCGATCGGGTGATTTTGGATCGCGTCGACTGGTCCATCGGGCCCGGCGCCCGCATCGGGCTGGTCGGGGTCAACGGCACCGGCAAGACCTCGGTGCTGCGGCTGCTCACCGGCGAACTGCAGCCGGCCGCAGGCACGATCAAACGCGGCACGACGCTGAAGATCGGCTACCTGAGCCAGGCGCTGGCCGAAATCGACGGCGCCGACCGCGTTCTGGATGCCGTCGAAAGCCGGCGACGGGTGACGCAACTGGCGGGGGGCGGGGAGATCAGCGCCGACACACTGCTTAAGGACTTCGGCTTCACCGGCGACAAGCTGACCGCGCGGCTGGCCGACCTGTCCGGCGGTGAGCGGCGACGGCTGCAGTTTCTGCGGCTGCTGCTCGACGAGCCGAACGTGCTGTTGCTCGACGAGCCGACCAACGACCTGGACATCGACACCCTCACGGTGATCGAGGACTACCTGGACGGCTGGCCGGGGACGCTCATCGTCGTCACGCACGACCGGTACTTCCTGGAACGCGTCAGCGACGTGACCTACGCGCTCACCGGCGGCGGGCGCTGCGACATGCTGCCGGGCGGCATCGAGCAATACCTTGCGGACCGGGCCGCCGTATCGGACGCCGTTGCCCGGCCGGAGCCGTCGCGGGGGTCGGAGTCGGCATCGGCGCGTGAGCGGCGCGCGGGCAAGGAGATGGCACGCATCGAGGGTCAGCTGTCGAAGCTCGACGACCAGATCGCCGCCTTGCACGAATCGATGGCGGAAGCTGCTTCGGATCATGTTCGGCTGGGCGAGCTCAACACCGAACTCAACGAGCTGCAGGCTCGCAAGGAATCTCTCGAAGAAGCGTGGTTGGCGGCCGCCGACGAGGACTAGCGGCGTGAGTCATCAATTCGCTTGTAGTTGGCGGCCCAAAGGGTTTGCTCGTTGGTTGGGATTTCGGCGCCGCCGGCCGGAGGTGGGTGTGGTCGATGTGCCCGCCTAACTCTAACAGCGACAAGATGGGTTCATATAGGCAGCGCCGAATTGTTGTCGCTCAGAGGCGGGCAATCTGAACACCGCCGATGTGCCGGTCCGGGTTCCGCTGTACTGCAACAGAATTAACGACTCGCGACACGAGCGACTTGTGTGCAGCTGGTTGCGCTCAGCGCTACTCACTGCGCGAAAGTCGGGCCCGCAGCCGGTCGGCGGTGTCGCGGACCACCCCGAGCTGCTTGGCGACCTGAATCGGGGCGGTGCCGCCGCGCGCGTCGCGGGAGTTGACCGACCCGTCGACAGTGAGCACCTCGCGCACCTGCGCCGTTAGCTCTGGGTGGATCTCGGCGAGCTCCGCATCCTCCAGCTCTTCGAGCCCGACGCCGCGCGCTTCAGCAGCGCGCACCGCCGCGCCGGCGGCCTCGTGCGCCACCCGGAACGGAACTCCCCTGCGCACCAGCCATTCCGCGACGTCGGTGGCCAGGGTGTAGCCGAGCGGCGCCAGTTCGGCCATCCGGTCGACGT
>JAVRPG010000831.1:0-3856 GCA_032162325.1 Mycobacterium sp.
CGTTCACCGTCGACAAGGAGTACGTCGCCGACCTGGCGGTCACGGCATCGGCCAAGGGCAAGGAACTGGTATGGGCGCCGGGGGCGTTCAGGTACGTGATGATGGTGTTGCGACACATTCCGCGGCCCATCTTCCGCAAGCTCCCCATCTAGCGATGCGTAGCGCGCTGGCCGTGATAGGCCAGATGGCGGTGGCCGTCGTCTCGGCGGTGGTCGTTGCGGTGATCGCCCTCGTCGCGATATCGCGGGTGGAGTGGCCGGCCTATAACTCGTCGAACCAGCTGCACGCGTTGACCACCGTCGGTCAATTCGGTTGCTTGGCAGGGCTGTTGGCGTCCGGACTGGCATGGCGTCGTGGACGACGCGCACTGGCCCGGGCCGGAGCGCTCCTCTTCCTGTCGGCATTTTCCGTTGTCACACTCGCCATGCCATTGGGCGCGACCAAGCTCTACCTGTTCGGCATCTCGGTCGACCAGCAGTTCCGCACGGAGTACCTGACCCGGCTCACCGACACCGCAGGCCCGCACGACATGACCTACTCCGGTCTGCCGCCGTTCTATCCGCCTGGCTGGTTCTGGATCGGCGGCCGACTCGCCTCGCTGACCGGCACGCCCGCGTGGGAGATGTTCAAGCCATGGGCGATCGTCTCCATCACGATCGCCGTTGTGCTGGCCTTCGTGTTGTGGGCCAGCATGATTCGCTTCGAATACGCGCTGATCGTGTCGACCGCCACCGCCGCCGCGACGCTGGCGTACTCACCGACCGAGCCCTACGCCGCGATCATTGCGGTGCTGCTGCCGCCGGTGTTCGTGCTCGCGTGGTCGGGCCTGCGGGGGAGCGCGGACGAGAGGAGCACAACAGAATCAATGCGAAGCGGCGGTCGGGCCGCGATCATCGGAGTCGGCGTCTTCCTAGGCGTCGCCGCGCTGTTCTACACCCTGCTGCTGGCTTACGCCGCCTTCACACTGACGATCATGGCCCTGGTGCTGGCCGTGGCGCGTAGGCGAGTCGAACCACTGCTGCGGCTCGCGGTCATCGCGGTGATCGCAGGCGCGATCACCCTCCTTGGCTGGGGGCCGTACCTGGTGGCCGCCGTCAACGGCCATCCCGCCGATTCCGGCACCGCTCAGCACTATCTGCCTTCCGCGGGAGCCCAGCTCGAATTCCCGATGCTGCACTTCACCTTGCTCGGCGCGCTGTGCATGCTCGGCACGCTGTGGCTGGTGGTCTATGCCCGCAGTTCGACGCGCGCCGGTGCGCTGGCCATCGCGGTGCTGGCGGTCTACGCCTGGTCGCTGTTGTCGATGCTCAGAACCCTGGCTGGCACCACGCTGCTGTCGTTCCGGCTGCAGCCGACGCTGACGATCCTGCTGACCGCGGCGGGAGCGTTCGGGTTCATCGAAGTCACCCGTGCGCTGGCCGCCCGCTACCAACCCGAGGCAGGCCGGCGCGTCGTCGCGGCCGCCGCCACGCTCGGCGCGATCGGCGCGCTGACGTTCAGCCAGGACATCCCCGACGTGCTGCGCTCCGACATCGTCGTCGCCTACACCGACACCGACGGCTACGGCCAGCGCGCCGACCGGCGACCGCCCGGCGCCGAGCAGTACTACCGCGAGATCGACACCAAGATCCTCCGAACCACCGGCCTGCCCCGCAACGAGACCGTAGTGCTCACGGCCGACTACAGCTTCCTGTCCTATTACCCCTACTACGGCTTCCAGGGCTTGACCTCGCATTACGCCAACCCCCTCGCGCAGTTCGACAAGCGGGCGGATGCGATCAAGAGCTGGGTCACGCTGACCAGCGCCGATCAGTTCATCGCCGCGCTGGACAAACTGCCGTGGAAGCCGCCGACGGTGTTCTTGATGCGCCGCGGCGCCAACGACACCTACACGCTGCGGCTGGCGTCGGACGTGTACCCCAACCAGCCCAACGTCCGCCGCTATCAGATCGCGCTGGACGACGCGCTGTTCGACGATCCGCGCTTCGACGTGTCCACCGTCGGGCCGTTCGTGCTTGCGATCCGGAAGCCGACCGGCTGATGGCCACGGAAGCGCCTCAAGCAGGCCAATTACCATCAATCCTCGTGACCGCCGCGGGCAACCATCGCACCGCGCGCCTCATCGCCATCGTCGCCGGCCTGCTCGGGGCGGCGCTGGCGATCGCCACGCCCCTGCTGCCCGTGACGCAAACCACCGCGCAGCTCAACTGGCCACAGAACGGTGTGCTGCAGAGCGTCAACGCGCCGCTGATCGGATACGTCGCCACCGACCTCAACATCACCGTGCCGTGCAGCGCGGCCGCGGGACTGGCCGGCGCGCAGAACACGGGCAAGACCGTGCTGCTCTCCACGGTGCCGAAGCAGGCGCCGAAGGCCGTCGACCGCGGGCTGCTCATCGAACGGGTCAACAACGACCTGCTCGTCATCGTCCGAAACACCCCGGTGGTCAGTGCCCCGCTCAGCCAGGTGCTCAGCCCGGCCTGCCAGCGACTGACGTTCACCGCGCACGCCGACAAAGTCACGGGTGAATTCGTCGGCCTGGTGAAGGGTCGCGATTCCGACGACCCCGGCAAGCCGCTGCGCGGCGAACGCAGTGGGTATGACTTCCGGCCGCAGATTGTCGGAGTCTTCACCGATCTGTCTGGGCCCGCCCCGCCGGGCCTGCAGTTCTCGGCGACCATTGACTCTCGCTACAGCAGTTCGCCGACGCTGTTGAAGATGCTGGCGATGATCGTCGGCGTAGCGCTGACAGTCGTCGCGCTCGGCGCCCTGTACGTCCTGGACTCCGCCGACGGCCGGGGCGTCAAGCGTTTCCTGCCGAGACGATGGTGGTCGGTCACCCCGCTCGACGGACTGGTCACCGCGGTGCTGGTGTGGTGGCACTTCGTCGGCGCCAACACATCCGACGACGGCTACATCCTGACCATGGCCAGGGTGTCCGAGCACGCCGGCTACATGGCCAACTACTACCGATGGTTCGGCACGCCCGAGGCGCCGTTCGGCTGGTACTACGACCTGTTGGCGCTGTGGGCGCATGTCAGCACCAACAGCGCCTGGGTGCGGCTGCCGACGCTCGTGATGGCGCTGACGTGCTGGTGGCTGATCAGCCGCGAGGTCATCCCGCGCCTCGGCCACTCGGTCAAGACCAGCCAGGCCGCGGCGTGGACGGCGGCGGGCATGTTCCTGGCCTTCTGGCTGCCGCTGAACAACGGGCTGCGGCCGGAACCGATTATCGCCCTTGGCATTCTGCTGACCTGGTGTTCGGTGGAGCGGGGGGTGGCCACCAGCAGGCTGCTGCCGGTTGCCATCGCGATCATCATCGGTGCACTGACCCTGTTCTCCGGACCCACCGGCATCGCCGCTGTCGGTGCGCTCCTGGTTGCCGTGGGTCCGTTGAAAACCATTGTCGCGGCGCACACTTCACGTTTCGGATACTTTGCTCTATTGGCTCCGATCCTGGCGGCCTGCACGGTCACGATCATCCTGATCTTCCGTGATCAGACTTTCATCGGCGAACTACAGGCCAGCACGTTCAAGTCGGCGGTCGGCCCGAGCCTGGCCTGGTTCGACGAGCACATTCGCTACGAGCGGTTGTTCACCACCAGCCCTGACGGCTCGGTGGCGCGCCGCTTCGCGGTGCTGACGCTGTTGCTGTCGCTGGCCGTGTCGGTGGCAATGTCGTTGCGCAAGGGCCGGATTCCCGGCACCGCGCTCGGGCCGAGCCGGCGCATCGTCGGTATCACCATCATCTCGTTCCTGGCGATGATGTTCACCCCTACCAAGTGGACCCACCACTTCGGGGTGTTCGCCGGGCTCGCGGGATCGCTTGGCGCGTTGGCCGCGGTCGCGATCACCG
>JAVRPG010000832.1:0-15716 GCA_032162325.1 Mycobacterium sp.
TCGAGCTCCGATTCACGTTCGAAGAATTCGGTCAAGCCCATTTCGGCGGGTCAGATGTATCGAATGGACAGCGATGCGCAATCACACTGTCGAACGTATGGTCACGAGCCGGCCGCGTCGCCATCCTTGCCAAGGGGGTTTAAGTCATGCGGGTAGTGGGATTTCAGATCTATCGAAGGGGTTTGATCAACCGCCATAGCCGGTAACCGCTGAGCTACATAAGCTCGCGGACATGGCCCACCGGCGGCCGGCTGTCGTCTGTCCTGGCCTTCCCCGCGCTGGAAACACTCACACCGGCGCCCAAGTCGGGAACCAGTCACGCCGCTTGTACCCCGACACCGCTACGGTGGTCTACTCCACTGACGGCGGGCGGGTGATCGTCATGGCTTTGAACTTCGGTTCCTCCCGAATCGGGCCTGGTATTACGACGCCCTGAAGTGTCGTTGCATGCCTACGGTTTCAGCGGCCGTATCCTCGCCGAAGAAGTCGCCGGCGCAGAACGCGACAGGCCCTTCGGCGTGTTGAACAGGTCTCCGACCCCTACGGCCACTACCAGAAGTCGGCGACATGCAGACGCATTCCGGTGATCGCATTCTCACCAGCAGACTCAGCGGACTCAACTAGGTGGGGACCACCTCGCTGATCCACATTGGGTTGGCGGTGTTGAATCACCCGGGTAAGGCGGAAGCCGGCGCGGGCCAACAGGTCGGCGCATTCAGCGCGGTACGTTCCCGGTCGCCATGGGTGACGAGCATCTCCACGTCGATCATCATTCCGATATGCGGTGCCGCTCGTCCGGGCATCACCATCTCAAGTAGCAATAGCTTTCCACCGGCGGACATCGCGTGGCGTACATTGCCTAGCTACCCACATCACCGCACAGTCGGTCGACGCGATGGCCGCGACCATCGATGCCCCTGATGCGCGGTTACGCGCCGCCCTGGCCGGCGCGATGCTGATGGGCATCGTCAGCCAGCGCTACATCCTGCGGATGCCCGTCCTCAAGGACGCCGACACCGACGACATCCTGCGACTCATCACCCCCCTCGTTCGAACCCTCCTCCGCCCCGACAGTGACAAGTAGCGAGACGGCCATCGATCAGCGAGGGTGCGCGGACCCGCGTGCGGCGATCTTGGTGTCGCAAGCGCGTGAACCACGGCCGTTTAGGCGGCTTCGGTGTCGCTCTCGGTCGGTGGCGGGCCGAGACGTGGCCGCGGTGTTATTGCCGCGGTGTATCTGCTGTCCGGCAAGGCTTGTGGTTCTTCACCGGCGATCGCCGGCTGTGAGGTAGCGGCTGTGGACCGCGACCGCGTGCGTGTGGTTTCGCGCTAGTCGGCGATAGCGCCGACGCGCGTGACCGCTATCGGAATGTAAAGCGGCGACAGCACAAGTAGAAAGATCAACAGACTCTGGACGGTATCCGACATGGGTTCAGTGACCTTTCCTCCGCCGCGGCGGCCTTGATGATGATGTTGTGGTGGTGTCTCAGATGCCACATACGGGGGACCTGAACGACGTCAGATGTGGGGTCGCAAGTGATCCGACAAAGGCGTCGCGACCGTCGGGCCCACCGAAGGCCAAACTTGTTGGCAGCACCAGTGGACCGGCGACGGCGCACCTTCCCATCAACTCCTGCGTCGCGAGGCCCTCGGCTTGCGCGGTGAGCAACGTCCTGAGCGCCTGCTCGTTGACATCTTCGTAGACGACATGCAGTTCACCTTCGAAGGTGATGATGTAGAGCCCGTTGCGGCAGATGATCGTCACCCAGATGTTGCCGTCGGCGTCGAAGGTAAAGCCGTCGGGGAAGGCGCCCTCGCCTAGGTCATCGGGCCCCACGGTCTCGCGTTCACCCAAAGAGCCGTCGGCCCTGATCGCGAAACGAACGATGCGGCGCTGCAAGGACTCCGCGGCGTAGAGATAGTCGCCGTCGGGTGAGACCTTCACCTCATTGGTCAGGTGCAGCCCGTCGGCCACCACTCGGGCACCGCGGTCGTCCAGCAGGACGATTCGCCCTCTTGCCGGGCCGCGCAGGGCTTCGTCCCACGGAAGATCCGTGGTCATCAATGAGATCCATACCCGGTCACCGTCGACACATGGGTAGTTGACCGCGCCGATCGGAAGGCCGTCGATCTCCTTGAGCAGCACCGTGGTTGTTCCGTCCGGACGGATTGCGTAAACCGCTCCGTCATCCAGCCCAGCAACCACGAAGCTTCCGTCCTGGCGCCTGCTGAACCCGTTGGGTGTCCCGATGCCCGATCCCAGCAGCGTGGGTTCACCGGCTTCCGACAAGCGGCTGACACCACCCCGTGCGTCCGAGGCCCATATCCCATCGTCGTCGACCCACACGCATTCTGGCCGCGACAGTCCGTGCCCGAATCGGCCGAAATCCGCTTGCCGCAACGTGAAGTCATGGATATTCACGAACGTCATCTCCTTGGGATGCTTGGTGTACTCAGCTCGGCGGGTGGGCAGCGGAGGCTCTCGTATAGAGCGAATCGATCAGGTCTGCATACTTTTCGGCGATCGGCCGTCGCTTGAGTTTCATTGTGGGAGTGAGCTCGTCGCTGTCAGGCAGCCAATCGGCGTCCATCAACTGCCACGCTTTGATCTGCTCAATCCGTGACAGCCGCGCATTGCCCGCTTCGACTTCCTTATCGACTGCGGCGAGCACTTCCGGATCGCGACTCAACGACGCGTAGTCAAGCTCTGCTTTTCCGTGCTCGACCGCCCAAGTACCAAGTGCGTCGGCGTCGAGTACAAGAAGGGCCACGTTGTATGGGCGTCGATCCCCGATGGCGCATGCCTGACCGATCAGCGGGCCCGCGGTCTTTAGCACTGCCTCGATAGCCAGCGGCGACATGTTCTTGCCGCCGGAGTTGATGATCAGTTCCTTCTTTCGATCAATGATCGACAGGTAGCCGTCGTCGTCGATCACTCCGACGTCGCCGGTTCGCAACCACCCATCGATGATCGTCTCGGCGGTGAGTTCCGGCTGATCCCGGTAGCCACTCATCAGCATGGGGCCGCGCGCAAAGACTTCGCCGTCCTCTGCCATGCGGAGTTCGACGCCAGGCAGCGGTAACCCGACAGTGCCGATCCGGCGGGCACCCGGCGGGTTGGCCGTCAGGATGCCGCTCGTCTCCGACAAACCCCAGATCTCGCAGATCGGCAGGCCCAAATCCTCGAAGTAGCGCAACGTTTCTGGAGCGAGAGGTGCCGCACCCACAATGAGGATCTCGACCTGGTCCAGCCCGAGCTTGGAGCGAACCGCATGCTTGGCTTCTTCGGGAAGACGTGCCGGTTCCGCAATGCCCTGAGCCTCCAAGGCAGCGCGCAACTTCTCCCACACCCGCGGCACCGAACCCCAAATGGTCGGGTGCACTTGAGCCGTCGTCGCCATGAGATTCGCAATGTCGCGTACGCAGGTCAGCTCTGCGCCCAGCGTCATCCACCAGCCGTGGGCTGACCACCGGTCTGCCACGTGGGCCGACGGCAGGTAGGACAACAGCCGCCCACCCGGCTGCACACCCGTGACGTGGGTGATCGCATCCAGCAGATGCAGCATCGAGCGATGCGTCAGCTCGACCGGCTTGGGATGACCCGTCGTCCCTGACGTCCAGATGATGGTCAACGGTGTATCCGGCTCGACATCGCGCCATCGGGAGACGAAGTCAAAACCGTCCGGCGGTTCAGGCAGCGCATCGAGCTGTTCGACGTCGATGATGTGTTCGACATCGGTGCCCGCCGCGGCCTCCCACAGCCGAGGCAGCAGATCCCCCTCGGCGATAACCACCTTGCTGTGCGCTTGGGCCAGCAGGCGGCGAATCTGTTCAGGGGCCGATGTCAGATAGATGGACCAGGGTGTGGCGCCCAGATGGAACGCGGCGGCATCGACGAGATTGAACTGCGGACGGTTGCGCAGCGCCAAGGCAACGGTGTCGCCCTTGGACACAGCGAGGCCGGCCAAACCACCGGCGATGCGGTGGACGTCGCGGCCCGCTTCTGCCCAGCTCCACTGCTCGCCGGACTCTGAGTCGACGAGCGCGCGCGCATCGCCCCTGGCGGCAACAGCGGCCTGAAACGCCTCACAGAGCGTCCCGTAATCCCCAGCCTGCGAACGCAAAGAGAGTGTTTCGTCCCCGGCGATCAGCATCTTGGCCATCCCTTAGCTCTTCTTCGTCGGACGCCGCTAGATCCTGTACCACTCGGCATGACTGTGAACGCATACGAATGGGTATGAGAATAGACCCGCAGGAATGTCTCTGCAAGAGGCATGTTTTCTGTGGGATCTCCGACCGCATGCACCACCGTTCCGTAGCGTATGTTTTAGTACTGATTGGTATGATGCCTGCTGTGACCGTGTCCTAGCGTTTATGAAGCCGAGAGGAATGGGATAGCCATGGGCCAACGCACTGCCCTTGTCACCGGAGCCAGCGGCGGCATCGGAACGGCGATCGTCAAACGGTTACGCGGGGACGGCCTGCGAGTGATCACGCTCGACATCGCCGGCGAAGTCGATCTCACTGCCGATGTCGTCCACGATCCCCTGCCCGCCGAAATCTTCGACCAGGTCGATGTCTGCGTCAGCAACGCCGCAGTCGTTGACACCACCGCTCCAGCACACGGCATGGCAGCCGAGAAGTGGCAGCGCGACATCGACGTCAACCTCACCGGCGCCTTCCGCGTCGTGCAAGCCTGTCTGCCCGGCATGCGCCGGCGGCGTTACGGCCGCATTGTCGCGGTCTCGAGCCTGGCCGGACAGACGGGCATGGCAGGAAAGGTCGCCTACGCCGCGTCGAAGGCCGGACTCCAGGGCGCGATCAAAACCGTCGCGATCGAGAACGTCACGTACGGCATCACCGCGAATTGCGTACTGCCCGGCTTTGTCGCGACACCGGCCGTCAAGGCACTTCCGACCAAGGCGCGAGACCGGGTAATGGCGGCCATGCCCATGGGCCGGTTCTGCGAGCCGGCCGAGGTCGCCGATCTGATCGCATTCCTGGGCGGCGACCCCAGCGGTTACATCACAGGCCAGGAGATCGCCATCGACGGGGGCCTCGGGTTGAACACCTTCACTCTCGGTGGCGCCGGCAACGGTGAGGATCGACGATGAGCACCCGCAACACGGATCGCAACGTGACCGGGCGACTGACGCTCGACCCCGACGTTGCCCGACGCGCCGTCGGCGCAGCGGACATGCGAGCCCTGCTGATGATGCTGTTTCATCACACGGGCGATCGATACTGGCTCAGCGAGCGGTTCCGCCCGGTGCGCGACATCCGGTTGATCGCGCCCGAGGATGCCGGATTGCCCGCGGACGTTCAGGACGAAATTCGCGACGCCGCAGGGGCGGTGCTGACCGGCACCGGTGATCCGGTCGTCCCCCAACCCGACGACGTGTTGTTCCTCGAGATGATGCGCATCGCCCTCGGCGAAAGCGTGCCAAGCGAGTACCTACCGATGATGCGCGAGCAGATGGGTTTGACGTCGCTTCTGGGCGACGAAGGACGCCGCGAGTCTGTACCGGCTGCGGACAGTCCCACCGTGCTCATCGTGGGTGCCGGCGAAAGCGGGATCGTGCTGGGGGCGATTCTCAACGACCTTGGCGTGGACTACCGGATCGTCGAGCGGGCCGCCATGATCGGCGGTACCTGGCGCGACAACATTTACCCGGGGTGCGCGGTGGACACACCGAACCACTCTTACTCCTACTCGTTTGGCGCCCGCTATCGCTGGAGCCGGTTCTTCTCCGAGCGCGGCGAAATTCAGAGTTATTTGCACCGCTGCACTGATGAGTTCGGAGTACGCGACCGGATCAGCTTCAACACCCGCTGTGTGTCCGCGACCTGGGACGAAGACACCGCTCAATGGCGGGTCCTGTTGGAGCACGACGGCTCTCGAGAATTTCTGGAAGCGCGTTTCCTTGTCAGCGCCATCGGTCCATTCGGCGAACCACAGATCCCACGCATCGACGGTGTGGAACGCTTTTCCGGGCCGGCCCTGCACTCAGCAGCCTGGCCGCACGATCTCGACGTATCCGGAAAGTCCGTGGCCATCCTCGGCACCGGCGCATCCTGCATGCAGATCGCCCCGGAGATCGCCGACAGGGTGCAGCGATTGACCATCCTGCAGCGCACACCGCAGTGGGTGCGCCCGATACCCCGATTCCGCGAGCTCATCGATGATGACGTCCAGGTGCTGCTCGAGAAAGAGCCCTACTTCTCGGCCTGGTACCGGTTCGTGATGCTCTGGCGCTATGGCGACGGGTTGCTCGCCACATTGCGTAAGGACCCGGCGTGGCCACATCCAGAGCGATCGATGAACAGGGTCAACGACCGGCATCGCCAGCAGATGACCCAACACATCCACGACGTGCTGCGCGATCGCAGCGACTTGATCGCCAAGTGCGTGCCCGACTACCCGCCCTACGGCAAGCGGATCCTGCTTGACAACGGTTGGTATGAAACGCTTTGCAAACCAAACGTCGATCTGGTCACGCAGTCCATTGAGCGGATCGAGCCCGAGGGCGTGAGACTCACTGACGGTTCGCTTGCTGAAGCCGACTTGCTCGTTTTCGCAACGGGTTTCGACGTATCCCGGAACGCCTCGCGCATTGACATCCGCGGTAGCGGAGGCGTCACACTGGCCGATACCTGGGCCAAAGGTATTGGCGCATACCTGGGAATCACCGTTCCCAACTTCCCGAACTTTTTCATCATGCAGGGACCGACGACAGGACTCGCACACGGCGGCAGCCTCATCTTCACTTCCGAGATGCAGGCGCGCTATATCGGGCTTGCGATCTGTCAGGCCACCGACTCCGACATCGCCGCGATCGACGTCAAACAGTCCGTCCACGACCGCTACATCGAGCGCGTCGACGCCGAACACGCGCAGCTCGTCTGGAGCCATCCCGGAATGCTGCCCTACTACCGCGACGCCTTCGGCAAGATCCGCATGGTACTGCCATGGCGGATGGTCGATTACTTCCACATGACCCGTCGCCCGGATCTCACCGAGTTCGAGCTCACGTATGCCACGCCGCTGCACCCGGAAGTCGCATGAGTTCAACGACTCTCATGCCTACTCGTTGACTCCCAGTGCTCGGAGGGCGATCTGCGTCATCTGCTCGATGAGGGCAGCGCGACTGGCGGGGTCATCGGGATGTGCCCAGGTCCACATGAACGAGATCATTCCGTTGACGGCGCGAGCGGCGATTAGCGGATCCCCGGCGACGAACACCCCTTCCCTGCATCCCCGGGCGATCAGCTCACTGACTCGATCGTCGACTTCGGCACGAATCGCTAGGGTCCGCTTGCGGTCTTCGCCACGAAGGGTGCTGACTTCGCTGGCATAAACGGCAAGATACTTCCCGTGGTCGATCACGATCTCGGTCAGGCGCCGGCAGAAGACACGCATCTTGTCCACGGTGGAGCCGACTAGTTCGTCGCTGTCGCTGATCGCCGAGAGGGTCAATTCGGCGCCGGTCGTGCAGACGCCATCGAGGATCGCGGGCTTGTCTTTGAACTGGTAATAGACGAACTGCTTCGAGACGCCGAGCACGCTGGCAATGGCGTCGACCGACGTTCCGTGGTAGCCGTTCCTGAGGAACAGTTCGACAGCAGCGTCGAGAATCTGCTTGCGCTTGAACTCAGCGATCTCGCCCTTGATGGAGCCCTTCGTGCTCTTCTCCGGCTGTACCGTCACGGGCCGTCCCGTCCTTTGTGGTGAATTCACAAGATTCTATATGGTCTCTTAACGTACTTATCAGTACACAAGGATGCCGACCCAAAACCGTGTGTCCGGATATGCCAGGCGCGGTGTCCTGATACAGCGCCTGTCGCGGAAGTAGCCGCTAAGACAATCGAACGTGATCATCGCTGGCGGCCTTGGCCTCCTGGCCGTCACCGTCGAATTGGTCGACGCAATCGACGCCGACGGGGTCAATAACGTCGCCACCTACCACTCCGGCTCGCCCCAGATCACACAGGCGGGCGCCCAGAATGCAGTCCAGCAAGGCTGAACGCCGCCCGAGAAGCCTTGCGGCACAACCTAAACGAAGCGGTGGGGTCCGCGCGAAAGCAAAGCTCACGAGCTCGAACTAGCTCCGAATATTTGCTGGTCAGCGGCGGGCGCCAGTGTTACCGTGGTTCTATGACCGTGTTCCGCCACGACTATGACTTGCTCACCGGGATGCACGCCGCATCCACGGTGGCTTTGTCGTGCGCGGGAACAACTAGCGTCATAGCCGCCGTCTGGACGATGTCGGAGCGTCGCAGCTCCAGGCAACCCAGATGCTTCCGGCTATTCCGCCAACCTTCCGCCCCATCAGTGGGCGTGTGCCCCGGCCGGAAGCAAGGGCCTGAAGAAAACTCTCATAAATATCTCAGCCTCGCTGTTCTCCCTGCCAGGAACGTCGCCTGACATTCCTGTAGTTTGGTGCATCAAATTTCGTTGCACCACAACAGATCTCGTGGAAATAAGGGCTCGACATCCAACGTTGTGCGTAGCAACATGCTTACAGCACCGCACCCGGGAATGCCCGTGTGCAGCGCGACGAGACAGGCGAACAGCACTGTCCCGTCCGAACTTTGAGAACTACACAGTGGTGGCATCCGCGCTCGTGGCGGAAATCAGGCAGACGCGCCCGGCTCAAACCCGGGTGCCCGATACGGGCGTGCAGGTTCAAGTCCTGCCGAGCGCACTTCGTGGTGTCGAGCGTCCGTGACGGAACTTGGGAGACGTACCGGATTCAGGCTCCGGTGCCCTTGGCGGGGCGTGCAGGTTCGACTCCTGCCGGACGTACACACCATTACGGGTCGTTGGTGAAATCGCGTAGCACTCTTGGCTTTTACCCTTGAATTCCGGGTTCGACTCCCGGGCCGCCCACATATGACACGCGCCGTTAGCTGAGTTGGGATAGCACCAGATTCTTAATCCGGGGACGGGGGATCGAAACCCTCACGGCGCACAGGAGTTTCAAGCCACAAGCCGGTGAGGTGTAACTGGGTGCACGTCAGTCCTCCAAACTGAAGGTAGCGAGTTCAAGCCTCGTCACCGGCTCGATACGGATGTAGCTCAACCGGTAAGAGCAGCGGTCTCCAAAGCCGCGAGCGGGGGTTCGAGTCCCTCCGTCCGTGCCAAACGGGATGTGGCGCAACTTGAGTAGCGCGCCTGGTTTGGGTCCAGGAGGTTGCACGTTCGAATCGTGTCATCCCGACCAGCTACATTGCCAGCCCCCTGTAGCTCAATGGGAGAGCCCCTGCCTTACAAGCAGGTTGTCGGGAGTTCGATTCTCTCCGGGGGTACGTGAAACAACGATGCGCGGTAGGACAGTCGGTAGTCCGTCGGGCTCATAACCCGGAAGTCGCAGGTTCAATTCCTGCCCGCGCAACCAGTTCGCCGCAACCGAACAGACACGGAAAGGAGGTACGCGGCCATGGCGATCCTGATGTCCGATCTGACCGTTGAGGTCTACAACGCCGACTACCGCGTGCTGTCCCGGATTCCGTGGCAGGAGGCGATCCGGCTCATCCTGCGCGGTGCGGTCTATGTCATCGACGTGCACAGCCCCGCTGTGCACATACGCAGCCCGTCTCTGGTGATCGAGCTGCCGATGTCAGTGGCGCTGCGCGAGTATGTGCATTTTCCGTACAAGGCGGTTAACAGGGTCGCCCGCGACGGGGTGCTTCGGCGCGACGGACGTATATGTGCCTACTGCGGTGGACGCGCCGACACCGTGGACCACGTTCTGCCGCGCTGCCGCGGCGGCGGGGACACCTGGTTCAACCTGGTGGCTGCGTGCCAGTCCTGCAATGGGCTCAAGGGCGATCAGACGCCGCAGGAAGCCGGGATGACCATGATCCGCGAGCCCTTCGAGCCCAAGGAGCGCGACAGGTTCCGCTGCGCGCCGTAGCTCGATTCCCCGGTCGGTTAACCGGTAAACCAGCGGATTGTTAATCCGTGACTGTAGGTTCGAGTCCTGCTCGGGGAGCATGTGATGCCGTGCGTGCGAGGCGAATACGGTTAGTCGCGGCTGCCCGTAAAGCAGTTGCCTTCGGGCGCAGGGGGTTCGAATCCCTCCGCACGTACCAGACAACGACCCCCGTTGACCCGTGGTGTAATCGGTAGCACGGCTGATTCTGGATCAGTCAGTCTAGGTTCGAGTCCTGGCGGGTCAGCGACGAAACACCGTGCCTCGTGGGGTAAACGGTAGCCCACCGGACTTTGGCTCCGGGCAGTTCAGGTTCGAGTCCTGACGAGGCAGCGCAGCGATTCTCGGCCCAACGAGGCAAGCCCCGTTCGGATATGGGTTAGTCTCCTGCCCTTTCAAGGCGGAGGAGCGGGTTCGAGTCCCGCACGGGGTGCCAGTGTCCGGTAGCTCAGTCGGTTGAGAGCGCCGCTCTGATACAGCGGAGGCCGGAGGTTCAATCCCTCCCCGGACAACGACATCAGCATCATGGGCCGTGTAGCTCAGTGGCGAGAGCGCCCGCTTGTCGAGCGGGAGGACACGGGTTCGAGTCCCGTCGCGGTCGCTTGGGCCATGGCGGTCCATGGGGAATTAGCTCAGTTGGGAGAGCGCCTGCCTTGCAAGCAGGAGGCCAGGGGTTCGACTCCCCTATTCTCCACTCGCACAACATTTCGGGAGGCGTGGCAGAACGGTATTGCAGCTCGTTGCTAGCGAGCCGCCGCGTCACACGCGGCTGGGGGTTCGAATCCCTCCGCCTCCGCAACGGGCAACAGCCCGTGCCATGGCGGTCGTGGTGTAGCGGCAACACGGTGGTCTGTGACTCCACAATCGATGGGTTCAACTCCCTCCGATCGCCCAAATGCCCTTGTAGCGCAACGGATAGCGCACCGGTTTCCGGGACCGGGGGTTGCGTGTTCGAATCCTGCCGAGGGTACTCGCGCAACGCCACCAGCCCCTGTAGCTCAACGGAAAGAGTGCCAGTCTACGAAGCTGAGGATGGGAGTTCGATTCTCTCCAGGGGTACTCAAGCGAAACAGAAGCGCCTAGCGCGAGCAGCCCGCGTAGCTCAACGGACAGAGCGCCGGTTTCCTAAACCGGACGGTGTGGGTTCGAATCCTGCCGTGGGCACGAGTCGACATGGTCGGTCACAGGACGCTCCTGCGCCGGGAGCACGGATGGTAAGTGCGGCACGCTTATAACGTGCAGGTCGCGGGTTCGATTCCCGCCCGGCGTACCACGTTTCACCACAGCCGGATTAGCTCAACAGGCCAGAGCACCTGTCTTGTAAACAGGCGGCGCGGGTTCGAGTCCTGCATCCGGCTCCACGTAACACCACATTCGGAAGGCAGCGCCGTGGCGGCGAAGCGGTCTTGAAAACCGTGCCGGGGCTCCAACGTCCCGAAGGTTCAACTCCTTTGCCTTCCGCCGCTACACGTCCGGCCTCCGTAGCTCAACGGACAGAGCGGCGAGCTTCTACCTCGCCGGTTGCGGGTTCGAATCCCGCCGGAGGCTCACTGTGACGTCACCACTGCCTGATCCAAGCACGCTGGCCGCACGCCACCCCCAAGTTTGTCCTCGGGGTTTAAAACCGGACGCAACGGCTCACTCTATGAGCCGACGTCGGTCACAGGAGGTCGGGCCAATGGTTACCGGAGACAGTGGGGTCAGCCGCACGGCGGAACTTGACCCGGGATCGCAGCGGGTGCAGGTACGGCGTGCTGCGCTGGCGAGCGCGATCGGCACGACAATCGAGTGGTACGACTTCTTCCTCTACAACACGGCCGCCGCGCTGGTCTTTCCACACCTGTTCTTCCCCGCATCCAGTACGTACGCAGGCGCGATGCAGTCGTTCGCGACGTACTTCGTGGGGTTCGCCGCCCGGCCGATCGGGGCGGCCATCTTCGGGCACTGGGGTGACCGGATCGGCCGCAAGACCACGCTGATCATCACGCTGCTGGTGATGGGCATCGCGTCTGCACTCATCGGCATCCTGCCCGGGACCGCAACTATCGGCGTCGCTGCGCCGCTGCTGCTCGTGACGTTGCGCGTGCTGCAGGGGATTGCGGTCGGCGGCGAGTGGAGCGGCTCGGTGCTGCTGACGATGGAATGGGGGGACCAGAACAGGCGCGGTCTGCTCGGCAGTTTCGCCCAGATCGGCGTCCCGGTCGGGCTGGTGCTGGGCACCGGCGGGATGACGCTGCTGTCTGCGACGATGTCGGACGACGCGTTCAACTCTTGGGGCTGGCGGGTGCCCTTCCTGGCCAGCCTGGTGCTGGTCGCGGTGGGCCTGGTGATTCGGCTGAAGATCGTCGAGACGCCGATGTTCACCAAGGTGCTGGACCAAGGGAAAACCGCGAGCACCCCGGTCGCCGAAGTGGTCCGGCGTCACTGGCGGGAGATCCTGCTTTCCGCGGGCCTGCGGTTCGTCGAACAGATGCCGTTCTACCTGTTCACCACGTTCGTCTTGATCTACGTCGTGCAGCGCCACCACTACAGCAAGACGTTCGTGCTGACCGCGGTCCTGGTGGGCGCCGCCGTCGAGCTCGCGACGATCCCATACTTCTCGCATCTGTCGGATTCGCTGGGCAGAAAACGGGTTTACCTGGCCGGCGCGGTCATCGCCGGGCTGTTCGCGTTCCCGTACTTCGCCGTGCTGACCTACGGCGGGCCGGTGCTGATCTTCATCGCGATCGTGCTGTCCATGGTCGTGCACTCGATGATGTACGGACCGCAGGCCGCGCTGATCGGCGAGAGCTTCCCAACGCATTTGCGTTACGGCGGCGCCGGCCTCGGCTACCAATTGGCATCGGTGTTCGCGGGCGGACCGGCGCCGCTTATGGCGACGTGGCTGCTTCACGAGACGGGGACGCCGTACTCGATCTCGGTATACATCGTCGTGGCCGCGGTCATCACGGTGGTCTGTTGCGTCGCCCTGCCCGACCGTTCGCGTGTCAACATCGACGACGCGGCGGTCTACAGTCGTGCCTGAATAAGCCGCTGACCTTCGAGCGCTTCACGCTCGATGCGAGCGACACGCTCTTCGACAGTCACGATCGCGTCGACACCGGCGGCGCTGTGGCCCGCGCTGAAGACATCTCCGCTGTGCTGATCAGTCTCCGCCTTGGGGCACTAGCGTTATGACGTGCGTTCCGTCGCCGTCCGGCTCTGCGCCGTGACCGCCGCCGGCGTGCTCGCCATGAGCGGATGCGCCGCCCAGCACCCCGGCGGGGTGTCCAGACCCTTCCCGGCCGGCGCCGGACGCGGCCCGTGCGCGGTCACCAAAGAGACCGATGTGCCGGCCACGATGCGCGACGGCACCGTGTTGCGCGCCGATGTCTACCGGCCCCGCACCAGCGACGCGGTACCCGTGATCCTTATGCGCACCCAGTACGGAAAGTCGGGTGCACAGGCCGGATCGCGATACCAGCCGCCCGATTGGTTCGCTTCGCACTGCTATCTGGTGGTCATTCAGGACGTGCGCGGCCAGGGCACATCGGGCGGCACGTTCACCGAGTTCGTCCATGACATGGAGGACGGCTACGACTCCGTCGAGTGGGCCGCCACGCTGCCCGGCTCCAGCGGCAAGGTCGGGATGTACGGCTCGTCGTACGTCGGCGCCACACAATGGCTAGCCGCTACGACCGCGCCGCCGCATCTTGCGACGATCGTCCCTGCCAATACCGCCTCGGACTACTACGACGGGTGGACGTACGAGGGCGGGGAGTTCCGGCTGGCCTTCGTGCAGCCGTGGGCATTCGGACTCGCGACCTCTGCCGCGCAGAACCGCAACGACCAAGCCACGGCCGTCGAACTGAAGGCGGCTGCCGCCGATCGGACCCGATGGATGGACTTCCGCCCGTTCAAGGACCTGCCGCCGATGCAACCGCAGAATCCCGTGGTCGCACCGTGGTATTTCGACTGGATCCGGCACTCCACCCGCGACGACTTTTGGAGGCAGTTCAGCATCAGGGATCGCTATCCGTCGGTGAAGGTGCCGGTCCTCGATGTCGAGGGTTGGTACGACGCCTTTCTTGCCGGCGGCACCGAGAACTTCGCAGGCATGGTCGCCCACGGTGGCACCGAGTTCGCCCGCGACAACCAGCGCCTCGTTATAGGCCCGTGGGATCACGTCAATTGGGGTAGGTCCGACTCGGACCCTGCACCGCTACTCAAGGACATCGGCGCGGTCGGCGACAGCCCCATCAACGACCTCATGCTGACCTGGTTCGATCACTTTCTGAAGGGGGAGAACAACGACGTCGCCGGGAAACCCCGAGTGGACTATTTCGTCATGGGTGCCAACACCTGGAAGTCCGCGACGAGTTGGCCTCTGCCGCAGACAAACTGGACTACGTTCTACCTCTCGGGGCCGGGTGGAATCGCCGACCGCAAGGGACAACTCGTATCCACAGCGCCCAGCGCCCAGCCGCCGGACACCTACACCTACGACCCCGCATTTCCAGTGCCGAGCATGGGGGGCCACTCCTGCTGTGGCGCACGGTCCGGGCCGCAGGGACCGTATGACCAGTCTCCCGTCGAGCAGCGATCCGATGTTCTGGTGTACAGCACCGCGCCGCTCGAACACGACACCGAAGTGACAGGCCCGGTGAACGTCCGACTCTGGGCCCAATCCACTTCTGCGGATACGGATTTCACGGCCAAGCTGACGGTGGTCAAGCCCGATGGCCGGGTGATCAATCTGAACAGCGGAATCCTGCGGACCTCGTTCAGGGACTCACTGTCGTATCCCACACCGACGTCGCCAGGTCGTCCATACGAGTATCAAATCCACGTCTGGCCAACCAGTTACGAATTCCGCACGGGTGATCGCATCCGGCTGGAGATCTCTAGCAGCGACTATCCCGAATTCGCGCCGAACCCCAACACGGGTGCACCGTTCGGAATGGACAGTGCTACCCGCACCGCGGTCCAGACGATCCTGCATGACCGGGAGCACCCATCCGCCGTGACGCTGCCGGTGATCCCCGGCTGATCCGTCGCAGTGTCTCGGCGGCTATTACGCAGATACTGTGGTTTGCCGCTCGATCGCTCTGACCGCGTCCGCGAGGTCCAGAATGAAAGGCCCAGCAGCGGAATGTCTTTGAGTAATAATTCTCCTGTCAGCGAGAGCGCGGGGAAGCCACCGCCTGCCGGCTATCGCGAGGCCGGTGACCCTGAAGCGAGCCAGCCGTGTGCCGCTGTTGGCGGTGTGGGGTCGCGGCGACCAGATCTTCGGTCCCGCAGGCGCGGAAGCGTTCGCGGAGGATCTCCCTGATGCCGACATCCATCTGCTCGACGGAGGACACTTCCTACTTGAGTCCGCGCTTGACGAGGTAGCGACGCTCATCCGGAGTTTCCTCGCCCGGCAGCTGCAGGGGGTGTGACTCCAAGCCCTCCACATAGCCGCGCCGATCGACCACCCGGGTGGTGCGAGGTGCCATTCGTACATTATCCGCCTCGGTCGAGGTGAGCGGATAGATCCGACGCACGATCGCCAAGGCGGAGTCTGATCTCCTGACACCAGCTCCGCTGGTGGGTCGGTTACCCCATTAATGCAGGACGCGGGGGTACCGTTGCTGTCGATGTCCACCGCAGACCGTTTCGACGCGCAACCACTCACGGCAAAGGGGCGAGCCACCCGGGAGCGGATTCTGCAGTCGGCGGCAGAGGTGATCCTCGTCGACGGTATGTCAGGACTCAACCTGAAGAAGGTGCGTGAGGCCGCCTCGGTCAGCGGCTCGCAGC
>JAVRPG010000833.1:0-2555 GCA_032162325.1 Mycobacterium sp.
CGTGTCGGCACCAAAGCTGGCCGATCCGAACGTGGCCAGGCCGACCAGTGCCGCGGCAGCCAGGCCGACCGCGCTGCCGACCAATCCGACGACGATGGCTTCTGCCGCGGCCAGGCGAATCAGGTGACCCTGCGTCGCGCCGCGGGCACGCAGCAGTGCTTGATCATGTCGTCGACGCGGTGCGCCTGCGGTGACGACGGTCGCGGTCAGCAGTGCCGCGAGGAGGGCGGCGGGCAGGCCGAGGAACAGGAACAGCACCCTGGCGTATGCGGCGTCGCCGCGCGCAGCACCGAGCGCGGCGCCGAGGTTGTCACCGACGAGGGCGCCGCCGGAGCTGCGGGCTTCGAGGTTGTGCGCCGCGGCGCTGACCTGGGTGTAGGCCGAGGAGGGATCGTGCGGCAGCGTGTGGACGACGGCGGTGTGGATCTGGGTGCTTACCAGGTCGGGCCGCAAGCCCGACAGGGGGTCGAACACGTTGTGCCACTGGGTATTTCCGAGGATCAGCACGTTGTCCGGCGGTGCGACGGGTTGGGCGCCGACGGGTGCGCCGACCTTCTGGAACAGCGAGTCCGCCTGGGGCAGTTCGACGACGCCGTCGACCTTGACGTCGACCGGCGCCAGGCCTACCCGCCCGATCTGGACGGTGTCGCCGGGCGCCACATGCAAGTTGGCGGCGGTTTGTTGGGCGACCAGGACCCCACTGTCGGCGCCGACCAGGGTGCGGATGGCACCCGGAAACTGCGCTCGATAGCCCGGGGGGATGCCCAGAACCATTCCCGGGCCGGTTGTTTGGGTGCTTCCACTCGTATGTGCGACGAATCCGGTGGAGTTGGCGAAGCCGACTGGCAGCGCTGCTTTCACGCCGGGAGCGGACCGCACGGTATCCACCACCGTGGATGGTTGGGCATTGGGCTGGACTTCGACCTGCCAGTCGATACTCACGCTGGCGGCCGCGCGGGCGGTCATCGAACCTTGCGCCGCGGCAAGGAAACTGCCCAGACAGGCCAGCAACGCGACGGCCGCGGCGATGCCAACGGCGGTCGCGGCCAGCCGGCCCGGTCGGCGACGCAGAAGTCCCAGCGTCCAGGTTGCGATCACGTCGCCCCTCGATCGGCGGGAGATGTGTCGAGGTGGCCGTCGAGCATCACCCATTGATCAGGCAGCCGCGCCGCGACGACGGGGTCGTGGGTGGACACGATCACGGCGGCGCCGATGGTGATCGCGGTATCCAGCAGGACGGTGATGACCCTGTCGGCGGTGTGATGGTCCAATTTTCCTGTGGGTTCATCGGCGAGGATCACTCTCGGGCGGGCGGCCAGCGCCCGCGCGATAGCGACCCGCTGCGACTGACCCCCCGACAGTTCATCGGGCAGTTTGGCGGCCAAGTCGCCGATTTCGACCAGGTCGAGTGCTGCCCGCGCATGGCGCATCGCGGTGTGCTCGGCCTGCCCGGCGAACAACAGCGGGAGGGCAACGTTCTCGGTGACGTCGAGGCTGGGCAGTAGGCTCGGGCCCTGAAACACCACGCCGAGCCCGGTCGGGTGATCACGCCGGCCGTCCTGCAATGCGGGCCATCGCACCGATCCGGCGGTGGGGGCGTCGAGGCCGGCGATCAGGTGCAGCAGGGTGGACTTTCCCGATCCCGACGGTCCGGTGACGGCGATCCGCGCCCACGGCGATATTCGGCAGTTCACGTTCCGAACGGCGTGCACCGCGGTGGCACCGGAGCCGAACGTGCGGCTCACACCGGCACATTCGACGACCGCCGACGTTGTGTTGTCGGTCGCGTCGATAACGGCTCCCTGCTCGCCGGGATGGGTGGTCACGCGCACACCCGGCCGTCATCGAGGCGTACCACGCGTGACGCGGCGGCGGCGACCGCTCGACTGTGGCTGGCAACCAGGATCGCGGTGCCGCGGCCCGCGGCGTCGGAAAGGAGGTCGAGCACCCGTGATTCGGTGACACTGTCCAGTTCACCGGTCGGTTCGTCGGCAATCAGCGCGGCCGGAGCATTGGCGAGCGCTATCGCCAGTCCGGCACGGGCGAGCTCGCCACCGGAGAGCTGGCTGGGGTAGGCAGCGGCCCGTTCAGAGAGGCCGAGCAGTGTCAACACGTCGGGCCGGCTAATCGCTGCGCGTCCCGTCAGGCCGCGCACCAGCGACAGGTTCTGCGCCACAGTGAGGTGGTCCAGCAGGTTGGCGTTCTGAAACAGCATGCCGATGTGTCGCGCCCGGATCCGTGCTCGTTCGGGTTCGGGGCGGTGGCTGATCCGCTGGCCCGCGATGCGCACGCTGCCGCCGTCTGGGTCGTCCATCCCGGCCAGACAGGCCAACAGCGTCGATTTGCCCGACCCGGAGGGGCCGGTGACGGCGACGACCTCGCCGGCATCCGCGCGCACCGAGACACCGCGTAGGGCAAGCGTCTCGTCGTCGCCCGCGTGAAAGAACCGGTAGAGATCGAGGGCCTCCAGCACGGCGCTCACCGGAGGAAGGCGAACGAGTCGGTCACGATCTTCCACGGGTCGACGTTGTCCGCGCCCTGCGGGCCCGAGAGCG
>JAVRPG010000834.1:0-2553 GCA_032162325.1 Mycobacterium sp.
GGAACGACCTGGTGCGCACCGACCGTTGGCGTGATGCGATCGAACGGCTGCACGCCACCAACAACTTCCCGGAGTTCACCGGTCGGCTGTGCCCTGCACCGTGTGAGGGCTCGTGCGTGCTCGGCATCAACCAGGACCCGGTGACCATCAAGCAGGTCGAGGTCGAGATCATCGACAATGCCTTCGACGAGGGCTGGGTTGTCCCGTTGCCGCCCGACCGGCTGACCGGCAAGACCGTCGCGGTCGTCGGCTCAGGCCCTGCCGGCCTGGCCGCCGCCCAGCAGCTGACCCGTGCCGGGCATACCGTGACCGTGTTCGAGCGCGACGACCGCATCGGCGGCCTGTTGCGCTACGGCATCCCCGAATTCAAGATGGAGAAGCGCCACATCGACCGGCGGCTGGCGCAGATGGAGGCCGAGGGCACCGTCTTCCGGGCCGGGGTCAATGTCGGTGTCGACATCACCGCCGCGCAACTGCGGGCCGAATTCGACGCGGTGGTGCTGGCCGGCGGTGCGACCGCGTGGCGCGATCTGCCGGTTCCCGGCCGCGAGCTCGATGGCATCCATCAGGCGATGGAGTTCCTGCCGTGGGCCAACCGCGTGCAGCATGGCGATCCGGTGCTGGGCGAGGACGGCGAGCCGCCGATCACCGCGAACGGCAAGAAGGTCATCATCATCGGCGGCGGTGACACCGGCGCCGACTGCCTTGGCACCGTGCACCGCCAGGGCGCGGTCAGCGTGCACCAGTTCGAGATCATGCCCCGCCCGCCGGAGAGCCGTGCTGACTCCACTCCGTGGCCGGTCTACCCGCTGATGTTCCGGGTGTCCTCGGCGCACGAGGAAGGCGGCGAGCGCGTCTACTCAGTCAACACCGAGGAGTTCGCCGGCAGCGACGGGCGCGTCACCGGGCTCCGCGGTCATGAGGTCACCATGAACGCGGGCAAGTTCGAGAAGGTCGACGGAACAGACTTCGAGTTGGACGCCGACCTGGTGCTGCTGGCGATGGGCTTCGTCGGACCCGAGCGCGAAGGCCTGCTGACCGACCTCGGCGTCGAGATCACCGACCGTGGCAACGTGGCGCGCGACCCGGAGTTCGCCACCACCGTGCCGGGCGTCTTCGTCGCCGGTGACATGGGCCGCGGGCAGTCGCTGATCGTGTGGGCAATCGCCGAGGGCCGCGCCGCCGCGGCCGGCGTCGACCGGTACCTGATGGGCGAGACCGCGCTTCCTGCGCCTATCAAGCCGACCGCCGTTCCGCAGCGCTAGCCTGTGCGTTAGGTAGCAAACGGCTGCGACACGCAGCCGAATCACGTTCTTTTGCGTCTGGTCGCGAGACAGTAGTCCCGATGACTGGCCGCAAACCGATCACCTACGCCGGGACCGAGCTGAACCGCGGCCCAAAGACCAAGTGGTGGACCAACTTCGGCGCAACCACCAATTCCTGACGAGAAACTACGGCGTCGATGCGCGGCCGTAACACGGTGCCGACGATGTGGTCCGGCTCACTGGAGGACCAGAACGTGATCGCTGAAGACGAGATCGTCAAGATGGTCAACAAGTACTTCAAACCGCAAGCCATCGTGATCGGACATCTCAACCACTTGCCCGTCACACACGTCTACGGACGGCTGGTCGATGTGATCCGCTCCAGGAATCTGCAAACCGTCACGCTCTACGACGTCTTCGCCAAGCCCGAGCAGGTGTGACGCGCTGTCAGCGGGCTAGCTGTGAGATACCTCATTGGTCACGTTAATCACTTCAGAAACATCAGATGATTGCCCGGCGCGCCTAATTGAGTTTGCCAGATTATCGGTATCTAATGACTTCATGAGGGCACTGCGGTAATGTGGGCCCCCGGTTCAGCTATTGCTACATCGCAGGAGTGAGCACCGTGTACCTCAACCCGCTATCTCCGACTCGGGTGAGTAGAATCGCCTGGTCATGGTTCCGTCACCCGGTCAAGTGCCGCGAATTTCCCGCGAAGGCCGAACGGCTGATCACGGCCGACGAGCTACTTCGCTACGGGGTCTAGCGAATCCGAACCCCGCTGGTTACGCCGATCCGACGGTGTGCGACCACACGTTTGCCTAACCGTTATATCTTCGTGATCGTCACTTATCGTTGCTGGTGAGCAGCCCGGACGCGGTGATCTCATTGGCGAGCGGTTCGAGCACGGCCGGGTCATAGGGCGGCGGCAGGTAGATGATCGCGAGGCCCAAACCTTCCTTGCCCAGCGCCGCTGCCTCCTCAACCACCTGCGCGTAATTGCGCTCCGGGCTCAGCCGCACATGCGCCGAGAGCATGATCTCCTTGGGATCGCGGCCGATGTCCGCGCAATGCGAGGCGAGCACGTCGCGCTTGCGCGCGAACTCCTCGGGCGGGCCGCCGACGAAGTTCCAGTGATCGGCGTAGCGGGCGGTGATCCGCAGGGTTCGCTTCTCACCGCTGCCTCCGATGCAGATCGGCGGATGCGGCTTCTGCGGGCCCTTCGGCTCGTTGCGGGCGTCCTTGAGTTGATAGAACTTGCCGTCGAATGACGTCGTCTCCTGCGAAA
>JAVRPG010000835.1:0-4405 GCA_032162325.1 Mycobacterium sp.
GTCTTCTCGCCATACTGGGTGGCAACGAACTTGATGTCCCTGGGGTTACGAATCGTTCGTCGGACGACGCGGTCACCATCGTCAAACTCAAACCGGCTGCGGAACGTGTCGTGCCGACGAAGATATGCATTGATCACGTGCGTCATCGCCCGAATATCGCAGCGCCCGGCGATGTTCCAGGCCGGAATCATCAGCCGTGCCATCTCCGTGCCGCGGGCTGCATGCTCGCGATAGCTCCGAAGGTGTTGCGCCTGTTGATAGCTGGCCGGAACATCGGCCACCGGCGCTTCCTTCGCCTTCGTGAGCGTAGCCGGCAACGGGTTCCATGAAACGAGTTCACCCGGGGCATCCACCCAATCATGGATTGCTTCTAGTGCGAACACTGTTTCTCCTCTACTCGGGGCCCATGGTCACGATTACGCACCTACGGACTCTTCAGCGGCGAGCGTGTCGCACAGGCTCTCGGCCAACGCCCGAACGGTGTTCACGCCCATGGCAGTGATGCGGACGCCCGTTTCGGCCTCTATGCGCGTCCGCAGTTCGAGGTTGCCCAGCGAGTCGAGGCCAAATTCGGACAGCGGGCGGTCCGGATCGATCGCGCGACGCAGGATCAGGCCGACCTGCTCGGAGATGAGTCGCCGCAAGTGCGTCGGCCAGTCGCCCCTTGGCAGCGCCGCCAACTCGGTACGCAATCTCCTTCCCTCCGTTGAGCTTTGGCCCGCCGACTTGAACACCTCAGCGAACGGGCTTCGCTGTGCGAACGCGGTCAACCACGGGGTTCCCAGGATCGGGGCATACCCGGTGTAGACGCGGTCGTATCGCAGTATTGCCTCGAATGCGTACCAGCCCTGGTCCGGAAGGATCGCGGCGTCGCCTTCGGCGAGCGCCGTGCCGCGACCGATCTCGGCCCACGCTCCCCATGCGATTGCGCTGGCCGGGAGGCCTTGTGAGCGACGCCAGTGCATGAACGCATCAAGCCAGCTGTTGGCCGCGGCGTAGGCACCCTGACCCGGCGACCCCACTAACGCCGCTGCCGACGAGAAGGAGCAGAACCAGTCGAGGGGCTCAGATGCCGTGGCCTGGTGCAGGTTCCACGCCCCGTACACCTTCGGGGCCCAGTCCGTTTCGACGAGCTTGTCGGTGATATTGGCCAGTGTGGCGTCCTTGACGACCGCCGCAGCATGCAGCACCCCCCGAAGCGGTAGCCCCGTGGCTGTCGCCGCTGCCACCAGCCGCTCGGCGGTGCCCGCCACGGCGATGTCGCCGCACTCGACCACGAGGTCGGCACCCGTGGAGCAGATCAGCTCGACGATCTCTTGCGACTTGGCGGTCGGTTGGCTGCGCGACGTGAGAATGATACGGCCACAGCCCGCTTCGGCCATCTTCTCGGCGAGGAACAGGCCCAGACCACCCAGACCACCGGTGATGATGTAGGCACCGTCGCTGCGGAAGACCGGAACCTGCTCCGGCGGCACCACCACACGGCTGTGCCCGGTGTGCGGCACGTCGAGCACCAGCTTGCCCGTGTGCTGGGCCCCGCCGATCCGCCGGATCGCGGTCGCCGCCTCGGCAAGCGGGTAGTGGGTGATCTCCGGCAAGGGCAGCGAGCCGTCCGCGGTCAGCTGGTACACCTTCTCAAGCAGGCCACGGATCTTGTCCGGATGGGTCACGGTCATCAGCGCAACGTCGACGGCGTAGAACGACAGGTTGCGGCGGAACGGGAACAGACCCAGCCGGGTGTCGCCGTAGATGTCGCGCTTGCCGATTTCGACAAAGCGCCCACCGAAGGCGAGCAACTCCAGCCCCGCACGCTGCGCCGCGCCGGTGACGGAGTTGAGCACGATGTCGACCCCGCAGCCGTCGGTGTCCCTGCGGATCTGGTCGGCGAACTCTGTGCTGCGCGAGTCGTACACGTGCGCGATCCCCCAGTCGCGCAACAACTGTCGCCGCTCTTCACTGCCGGCGGTGGCGAAGATCTCCGCACCCGCGGCCCGGGCGACCGCAATCGCCGCCTGCCCCACCCCACCGGTCGCCGAGTGAATCAAAACCTTGTCACCCGAGGAGACCCGGGCCAGCTCTTCCAAACCGAGCCACGCAGTGGCGTACGCAAGTCCCACCGCGGCCGCTTCGTGCTCCTCGAGCCCGGCCGGCAATGTCGTCGCGAGGTTGGCTTCACACGTGACGAATGTGCCCCAGCAGCCGTTGGCCGATACACCGCCGACACGGTCACCGACCCGGTGGGTCGTCACGCCCGGCCCGACGGCGGTGACCACGCCGGCGAACTCAGAGCCGAGCTCCGGCAGCCGCCCGTTGTAGCTCGGGTACCGTCCGAACGCGACAAGAACATCGGCGAAGTTGATGCTGGACGCGCTCACCGCGACCTCGATCTGACCTGGCCCCGGCGGAACCCTGTCGAACGCCACCAGTTCCAGCGATTCCAGGTCTCCGGGCGTACGAACCTGCAGCCGCATACCGTCGCGTCCGTCGTCCACCGTTGTGGTGTGCCGCTCGTCGGCGCGCAGCGGAGCCGGGCACAACCGCGCCGTGTACCACTGGCCGTTGCGCCAGGCGGTCTCGTCCTCCTCCGACCCCGTCAGCAGCTGGCGGGCTAACTGCTCGCCATCCGTTGCGTCGTCGACATCGATCTGGGTGGCGCGCAGCCGCGGATGCTCCATACCGATCACTCGCACGAAGCCCCGCAAACCGGCGTGCTCCAGGTTGGGCACGTCGTCGGTCACAACACATTGAGCGTTGCGGGCCACCACGTAAAGGCGCGGCGGCTCACCCGGGGCTTCCGGCAGCTCGCGCGCAAGCCGCACCAGATGACGCACGCAGTCACCGCCGCGGACCCCGGCCTCCCCATTCGGGCTGCCGTTGGTCGGCTCGGTCAGGACGACCACACCGGTGAACGCTTGCTCACCCAAGTAGGAGGCCAGCAGCTCGGCATTGGCCTCATGGTCGGCGCGCTGTGACCATGCCATCGTCATGCACTCAGCACCCGCACACTTCAGGGCATCGCCGAGCTCGGCGGCCAACACGCTTTCGTTATTGCTGGTGTTGATGAGCAGCCACGACCCCGCGTCGACGGGATCCGCCTCGGACAGGTCGCGTTGCTGCCATTCGATGGTCAGCAGCCGCTCGCTCAGAACACGATCCGCCTGCCCCTTCTCTGAAGCACCGGTACCGAGATGTAAGCCGATAACACTCAGCACGACAATGCCGTGCTCGTCGAGCAGCTCGAGGTCCGCCTCGACCCCGTCGGCATCGGCCTTGACCACCCGGCTGTAGCAGTAGTGGACATGTCGAGCAGAGCCGTGAGCCCGCAGCCGGCGCACACCCAACGGCAACAACATGCCATCGGCGGCCGCACGCTGGACGTCGGGATGGGCGACCACCGACTGGAAGCAGGCATCCAACAGCGCCGGATGCACGCCATAGCCCCCTTGTTGTGACCGCAGCGGACCAGGTAGCGCAATGGCAGCGAGCACTGTGCTCGCTGGCCCCTCGCCGATGTAGGCCGTCGTCAGTCCTGCGAAGGCAGCTCCGTGGTGGATGCCCACCGCGCCGAACTCCGCCCGCAAGTCGGCTCCATCGACGCCGCAGGGATGAGCCGCGAGCAGACCGTCGATGTCGTATGTCGTCGGCTCGTCCGCAGACACATCCGGCTGCAAGACCGCGTTGGCCCGCCTCGTACGTTCGCCGACCTGATAGGTCTCGACCGCGAACTCGACGACACCCGGGGAAACCACCGATGCCGAAGCGGAAAGCGGGGTCTTCTCATCGAGGAGAAGCATCTGCTCGAAGGACACGTCGCGGACCTCACTGGCGTCACCAAGCACCGCGCGCGCCGCCGCCAACGCCATTTCGCAGTACGCCGCACCGGGCAGGACCGCAACCTCATGTACCTGGTGGTCACTCAGCCAGGGCTGCGCTTCGGTGCCGACCTCGCCCTGCCACAAATGCCGCTCGGGCTCCTCCGGCAGCACGACATGCGAACCCAATAGCGGATGCACCGAAACCGTGCATGCGCCACGCGCCGCGGAGTCGTGACCGTCGCGGTCCAACAGGAGCGAAGTGTGGGTCCAGGTGGGAAGCGGGGCATCCAGCAGCCGCCCGGCCGGATACAGCACCGAGAAATCCACCGCAGCTCCCACACTATGCAGATCGGCCACGAAACCGCGCAACCCGTGGGGCAACTCTTGTTGGCGGCGCATCGCGGCCAACACCGCCAAGGGCACGTCCAAACTCCGCGCCGTCTGCTCTACGGCGTGCGTCAGGAGTGGATGCGGCGACAGTTCCGCGAACACTCGATGGCCATCCTCCAAGGCGGCCTGCACCGCGGCAGCGAATCGCACCGTGTGACGGAGGTTGTCCACCCAGTAGTACGCGTCCCACTCCGCCACAT
>JAVRPG010000836.1:0-2630 GCA_032162325.1 Mycobacterium sp.
TCCTTGCCCATCAAGACCCGCATCAGCCGGTTGGCGAGATCGTCGAGATCGTGCAGCCGGTCCCGCAGGTAGGGGTCGGTGGCGCGCAACATGCGCGCGCGCGTGTCGGACTGCACCCGCTCGACGCCGGCTTCGGCGGTGAGGCCGGTCAGGACCGCCTCGCGCATCTTGTCGAGCCAGCCCTTGTCGTAGCCGAACATGCGATAGGCTTCGAGGATCTCGCGATGTTCGCCGTCGTCCGGCACATCGCCATGGTCGACCATGCGGTCGAGATCGGCGCGGAAGGTCGCGATCGCGGTATCCAGACGTTTCAGTTCGGCCTGCACGTCGTCGGCGATGACATTGGTGATGATGACGCGGGGTTCGTGCAGAACCACATGGCCGAGCGCGATGCCATCGGATAATGCCGTGCCGTCGATCGCCAGGGCGTGGCGGGCAGCCGGCTCGGCGCCCGGCCGCGCCAGCGATGACAGCTCGCCCGAGGCGATCATCTCGGCCACCACCATGGCGGTGGTCTGCAGCGCCTCGACCTCTTCCTCCGAATAGGTACGCCGCGCGCGGTTCTGCACCACCAGCACGCCGAGCGTGTTGCCGGCGCGCAGGATCGGGACGCCCAGGAAGGCGTGGTAAATCTCTTCGCCGGTTTCCGGCCGGAACGAGAAGGCCGGGTGGTTCTGGGCGTCCGACAGGTTGATTGGCTTGGCTTCGCTGGCCACCAGGCCCACGAGGCCTTCGTCCGACCGCATGACGGTCTGATGGACCGCCTGGCGGTTCAGGCCTTCGGTCGCATACAGCTCGAGCGTGCTGTCGATGCGCAGCACATAGACGGAGCAGACCTCCGCAACCATGTTGGCGGCGATCAGCACCACAATCTTGTCGAGGCGGTCCTGCGCGCTGACCGGCTCCGCCATGACTTCGCGAAGCCGGCGCAACAGCACGCGCGGACCGCCCAGCGCGCCACGCATAGCGTGAGGTCCTTTGCCGCGTTGCGGCCGGAGCCTAGGCTCCGGTTCCACCAAAAAGAGGAGAGTGCCGGCGGGCCCCGGGCTCCCGCGGCGGCTGCTCATCAGGCCCTATAGCGAATGCGGACCGCGCACCGCAAGCCAAAGCAGCCGGCACGGTGCCGCGCAGCCTCTGGGTTCCCTCAAGGGCTGCTGCGGTGCAGCACGCCGTGGCTGCCGAAATCGCGGGAATCAGGCTTTATCCAGCCCATAGAGCGAGTGCAGCGTCCGCACCGCGAGTTCCGTATAGGCGGCGTCGATCAGCAACGAGAATTTGATCTCGGAAGTCGTGCTGGCGCGGATGTTGATGTTGCGCTCCGCGAGCGCCCGGAATGCCTGGGCGGCGACGCCCGCATGGCTGCGCATGCCCACGCCGATCACCGACACCTTGGCGACGTCGGTGGCGCTGTCCAGGCGGCCATAGCCGATCTCGGCCTCGGCCTTGGTGATCGTGTCCAGCGCGCGTCGATAGTCGGCAGCCGGAACCGTGAAGGTGAGGTCGGTGGTGGCGCCGTCGGAGGAGACGTTCTGCACGATCATGTCGACGTTGATGTTGGCCTCGGCGAGCGGCCCGAAGATCGCAGCGGCGACTCCCGGCTTGTCCGGCACCTGGCGGATGGAGACCTGCGCCTCGTCCTTGGAGAAAGCGATGCCGGTGACCACCTGCTGTTCCACGATCTCCTCCTCATTGCAGATGAGAGTGCCCGGTGGGGTCCCGTGCGGGTCAATATCCTCCGGCCTGTCGAAACTGGAGCGCACGAAGATGCGCACATTGTGCACCATCCCGAGCTCGACCGAACGCACCTGCAGCACCTTGGCGCCGAGCGACGCGAGCTCCAACATCTCCTCAAACGCGACTTTGGGCAGCCGCCGTGCCTTGGCGACGACGCGGGGGTCGGTCGTGTAGACGCCGTCGACATCGGTATAGATGTCGCAGCGGTCGGCATGGATGGCAGCCGCAATCGCCACCGCCGAGGTGTCGGAGCCGCCGCGCCCGAGCGTCGTGATCCGCCCCGTTTGCGGGTTGATGCCCTGAAAGCCGGCGATCACGGCGACCTCTTTCCGCTCCTTGAAGCGGTTGATCAGTTCAGTGCCGTCGATCTCGAGGATCCGCGCCGAAGCATGGGCGTCGCTGGTCTTGATCGGGATCTGCCAGCCCTGCCAGGAGCGCGCCTGAATCCCGATGGCCTGCAGCACAATCGCCAGCAGTCCGGCGGTGACCTGTTCGCCGGACGCCACCACGGCATCGTATTCGCGCGCGTCATGCATGGGGGATGCTTCGCGGCACCATTCCACCAGCTCATTGGTCTTGCCCGCCATCGCCGACACCACCACGGCGACGTCGTGGCCGGCGTCGACCTCGCGCTTCACATGCCGCGCGACATTGCGGATGCGCTCGACATTGGCGACCGATGTGCCGCCGAATTTCATCACGAGGCGGCCCATGACGACTGATGCATTCCCTGACAGGTCAAGTAATCTGTGACCCGTGCCGAAACCGGAAGCGCACGGGCCAAAAGGCGCGTATACATAGCGGCGCGGTTGGGGGCAAGCAACCGGGTTCCGCCGCGGGATTGGCGCGGGACCAGCGGTTTAACGGTAATTGAGGCCAGCGTATGGGGCGTTATA
>JAVRPG010000837.1:0-4067 GCA_032162325.1 Mycobacterium sp.
GAGGTGGTGCCGGTGCTGCTGATCGCCGCGCTGGTCCTGGTGGTGATCGGGCCGCGGATCCAGGCCTGGGCTCGGGAGCGAGCTGAAAAGGCCGGCCGCTCCGCCGACGAGGTGTCGTCAGGCCGGATGGCCGCAGTGGTGGCGAGCACTTTCGCGATCGGCGTCTACGGTGGCTATTTCACTGCGGCGCAAGGCATCCTGCTGGTCGGGGCGATGGGCGCGTTGCTGCCCGAATCGGTGCAGCGGATGAATGCGGCGAAGAACCTGCTGGCGTTGCTTGTCAACGTCGTCGCCGCGCTGGCTTACACATTGGTGGCGTTCGATCGGATCAGCTGGGCGGCGGCGGGTCTCATCGCGATTGGCTCGCTGCTTGGTGGCTGGCTAGGTGCACGCTACGGCCGTCGGCTGTCGCCGAATGCGCTGCGCGCCGCGATCGTTGTCGTCGGCCTCATCGGGCTCTACCGGCTGTTAACCGTCTAGCGGACGGCTGGTCAGCCCTGTTGGACGACATTGCCATCACCGGACTTGTCGATGCTCGGCGAGCCGGTGTGGTAGGTGATGTGGTTGCTGAAGCCCGAGGCTTCAATGCTGTCGGCGGCGTCCACAGTCACTGCGTTCTGAACGCCGGACACGCTGAGACTCGTGCAGTGGCCGGTGATTACCACCGTGTTGGAAACCCCACTGACGCTGACGCTGCTGCGGTTGCAGGCGATCGTCCGGTTCCCGTTGATACCGGAGATGCTGAGGTTCCCGCCTGCCGGTGCTGTTGGCGCTGAAGGGAACGACGTCGATGGCGCAGCGCCCGGTGTTTGAGTCACACCGCCGGAAGGAGCCGCGCTACTCGGGGAGATACTCGGGGTGGGCATGAGGGTGGCCAAGCCGCTGTGCGAAAACTGGTGTGCGGTAAAAAGCAAGATCCCTGCCGGGAGAGCGATCATGCCAATGACGAAGGCGGCGGCCACGATCCACCACGTCCGACCGCGTGAGAACAGTCCCGAGGATGTGCCGGACATCGAGCCGCTGTAAGGCAATGGTGCCGGTGGAAAAGCGGGACCGTACGGGCCGGTATAACCCCCCGGCGCCTGGGTGCCTCCGGCTTCGGATGCGCGTGCCCCATCAGCCAGTGGCTGCTCCAGCTCCCGGATTCGGGCTTCCGGGTCATCCTCGGATTTCATCCACAGATGTTCCCATACCAAGATCGGGGCGAATAGGTCATTCGCATTCGGTAGTTTCGGCATGGTGTCCGACTTAGCCAACCGCCAGATCGTGTTGCGTCGCCGCCCGAGCGGGCTCGTCCAGCCCGGTGACACCGAGCTGGTTACCGCACTGGCGCCCGAGCCCGCCGAGGGCGAGGCGCTGGTCCGCACCACGTATGTGGGCCTCGACGCCGCGGTCCGGACCTGGCTCAACGACCAGCCGGGCTACCTCCCGCCGGTGCAGCTGGGCGAGGTCATCCGAGCGGCCGGAATCGGGGAGGTCGTCTCGTCACGATGCAAGGCCTATGAGGTCGGCGACGTCGTCACCACGCTGACGGGCTTCCAGGAGTATGTGATCGTCCGCGATGATGTGTTCAGCACCCCCATCCCCGGTGAGAGCGATCAACTGGCGATCATGTCGGTGTACGGCCCGACCGGCGCCACCGCCTACATCGGAATGATGGACGTCGGCCGGCCCCAACCCGGCGACACCGTGGTGGTCTCGGCCGCAGCGGGCGCCACCGGGTCGGTGGCCGGCCAGATCGCCAAGATCGCCGGCGCGCGGGTGGTGGGCATCGCAGGCGGCCCGGAGAAGTGTCGCGCGGTGGTTGAGGACTTCGGGTTCGACGCGTGCATCGACTACAAAAATGACGACTTGGCGGCGGCGCTCAAAAAGCACTGCCCCAAGCGGGTCAACGTCTACTTCGACAACGTCGGCGGCCCGATCCTCGATGCGGTGCTGGGCCGGTTGGCCATGAAAGCACGAGTCGTGCTGTGCGGGGTGATCTCCAGCTACCTCAGCGGCGAGCACCCGGGACCGGCCAACTACGTAAACCTGCTATCCAAGACCGCCACCATGCAGGGATTCAACGCGCTTGATGAGTGGGGTCGCTTCGATGAGGCCTTTGCCGCGCTGCGTCATTGGGAGCACGAGGGCCGGATCGCGCACCGCCAGACCGTCTTCGAGGGCGTCGAGTCCTGCGTTGACGCCCTCAACGGGCTGTTCACCGGTGCCAACATCGGCAAGATGCTCGTCAAGCTCAGCGAACCCACGACCGCGTGAGGCTTCGCGGTCTGCTGTAGGCTTTCGACCTGCCGCCGGTGGATGCCGGACGAGCATCGGGCTGTGGCGCAGTTTGGTAGCGCACTTGACTGGGGGTCAAGTGGTCGCAGGTTCAAATCCTGTCAGCCCGACCATTGTGGTGTCGCAAGACATCGGAATAGCCCTGAACCTACGTTAGGTTCGGGGCTTTCTCCGTGTGGGGCCTTTGGGGGCTCCGGTGGGTTGGTAGTCCCTGGTGGGGTCGAGGGTGAAGTCGCGGAGTAGTTCTCCGGTGGCGGCGTTGATGATTCTGATGTTGAGGTCTTGGGCGAGGATCAGGACGCGGGTTCGGTAGTGGATGCGGCCGACGCCGATGTGGTGCAGGCGTCCGTTGTGGCGCAGGGTGATGGATCCGGCTTGGTCGACACGGTCGGTGCGGACTCGGTTGTGGGTGTCGGTGCGGGTGGTGGGGTTTGCTTTGGGCCGTGCGGTGTAGATGGTTGCGGGGGTGGCGCGGTGTGGCAGGGAGCGGTGTGGGCGGCGGTGGTTGTATTCGTCGACGAAGGCGTTGAGCTGGGCTTGTAGTTCGGCGAGGGTGGTGGCGCGGGGTTGGTTGGTGAGTGATTTTTTCAGTGTTTGGTGGAACCTCTCCACTTTTCCGCAAGTGGTGGGGTGATTGGGGGTGGAGTTGATTTGGGTGACGTGCAGGCGGCGCAGCTCTGCTTCGAGTTGGTTGCGTCCACCTTTTCCGCCCGCGAAGCGGGTGGTGAAGACCATGCCATTGTCCGTGAGGGTGGATGCCGGAATCCCATGTGTGCCATATGCATTACGGAATTCAGCCAGGACGATGGGGCCGGTGACGCGGCGATGGGCGGTAACTGAGAGTGCGTAGCGGGAGTGGTCGTCGAGCCAGCAAAGGATCTCGACGTGGGTGCCCTGGGCTAGGCGCCAGTAGGTGAAGTCGGCCTGCCAACGTTCGTTGGGTTGCTCGGCGGCAAAACGGATGTAGGAGGATTTGGGTCGTTTGGCCGGGGTGGGGATGATCAGGCCGGCGGCGTGCAGGTGTCGGCTGATGGAGGCCACGGACACCTCGAGCTGGTGGTGGTGTTCAAGGTGCCAGGCGATGGTGTGCGGGCCGTTGTCGAGACCTTTGCTGGCCAGTGTTTGGCGTAGTCGAATGATCAGGTCGATGGTGGTTTGCGGCAGACGGCTGGGACTGGTGTGCGGGCGGCGTGAGCGCGGTTCGAACGCCACGTCCCCTTCGGCGCGGTAGCGGGTTAGCAGCCGCGAGATCCAGCTCTGGGAGACACCGTATTCGCGGGCTACCTCCGATTGGCTGCGACCTTCGACGATGACGGCGGTGATGACCAGGCGAGCCTTCGACACCTGCCGACGGTGACCGACTCACCTATTCTGATGTCTTGCGACACCCCATTCCGATGTCCTGAAACACCACACTGTCAGCCCGACCAAAGAAAGTGCCTTTGATCTGCAAAAAGCATCGTTCGAATGATGGACTCATTGTTCGAACAGAGACCGATTTGCCACAGACTGTCACAACCCGCGCGAAACTCTTTGCGAAAAGCCTGTTCAGTCGAGTGACTAGGCGTTGTCCGCCGGCATCCTTCCGAAGCAGCCACGACCGGCGTGCTCTCAGAGGTTCGCCTACTGCTCGCCTCGGTACTCCGAGTCGGTGACGTGGGCTCCCCACGTCTCAGGTTCTTCGCCTTCTGCGACGCCTTCCGTCATCGAGATGTGGGTCATGAAGTGGTCGGGTGCGGCGCCGTGCCAGTGCCATTCGTCCGGGGGTGTGTAGACGACGTCGCCAG
>JAVRPG010000838.1:0-6262 GCA_032162325.1 Mycobacterium sp.
GAGCGTTCACGCTGTGGTGTACGGCGCACAGGACAGCGATCTTCTCGAAATGACGCGAGCGTGGTGGTACTGCTCAATGCCGTCGTGATTTGCGGTCGCGGCGGCGTGCTGCGCCCCAGTTGTCGCCGCCCCACGAGGTCGGGATGGAGATGCCCTTGTGGGAGGACACCGGTGCGCCTCGTCGCGATCCGAAGCAGATCGGCGACTGAGTCCCTGAAATGATCGATATACGCATCGAATACGCCAGCCACGAAGCAACTCCCACGCTCGTGCGGTTCGGTCGCGGCCCGGAACCGGGCGGGCGTGCGCTGCTCCTCCTCGGTTTTTCCCGGGTCGATGGCGGAGCGCAGCGCGGTTCCGCGGCCGGAGGATTGACCGAACTCACGGGCCAAATCGAATAGGGCGCCGCCCTTTTGGAGATCGCCTCGGGTGGCCCTCACGGCTTCGAGGACGACTTCGCGGTGCGCGAAATGTTGGAAGAGCGTGATCAGGTCGGCGAAGGCCTCCTGCCACGCGAACACGTCAGGATTGGTGGCCTCCGAGAAGCGTCTACGCAGTCGATGGACGATGGCATGGGTGACCTCGTGCGCGATGATGTCCGATGACAGGCAGGTGAAGATCATCTGCCCAGGAAGATTTGCGCCCGGGTCCGTCGCGTCGGCGCGGTAATAGCCGAACAGCACCGCCCGCCGCGTCGGGTCGAAGAACGCATTGCGCCCTTCGAAAGCGTGAGGAACGAGCCGCAGCTTGTCGTCACCCCGCCAACGAAACCGGCGACCGAGGTATCGCTCGAACCGTTCGATCACGCTCATCGCGACCGCGTAAACGATCTGTTGATGTGTGCGTGGATCGTTCTCGTTGGGCCGCAGTCCGTCCTGCGCAAGGATGAACGGGTCGTTGAGATTGACCGGGGCGAACCAGTGGCCACGTACCGGATCGAAGTCGACCACTTGAACCAATTCCCCGTCGGGTCCCGGTTCCAGGTCAGCCTCGAAGGGCACGCTGACGGTGAGGAACTGGCCCGACAACCGGGTGGACATCGGGTCGAAGGCGAACGTCCGCAGTCGTCGTCGCCGCGGCGCGCTGAGTGGCGGGCCCAATGTTGTCATTGCTGTCGTCACGTTTCGCTCCGTGTTCGTCATGTCAACGGTTGGCGTGGATACGGCAGCGGCGTGGGGGGACATCGTGCAGCTCATCGCGCATAGCGTACGAGCGCAGTCCTCCGTCACAAGCGATGTAGCCCCAGTTGATAAGTCGTTCCTGGAGCGCGGGTTTCAGCGCGTCGAGCCGCGTCGGGACCTCGGCGAGGTCTTTGGTTTGCTCTTTATCGGCGGGCAACACGGCGCGCTCGGAAAGTCCTTGGCCACGATGCTGCGGATGCCGACATACATCCCATCCCGAAACCCGCCCATGATGGAATCGACGACCTGTCGTTTGCGCAACGATCGGACCTGGTTGTCGATGAGTTTGAGCACTCGGTACGTCTGGCGCGCCCAGTCCGTCGCCGGGTCAGGCTCTTCGGCGAAGTGGCCGCCGGCGTCGCTGACCAATATCGACTTGTAGTTCTTCCACGCCGTCTCGAGGCCGAGATTGTCGTACACACCACCGTCGCTGAGCGTGATCTCGTCGCGGAATTTCGGCGCCGTGAGGTCGGGCTCTTCGCCCTCCTTTTCGGTGACCCAATCCTGGCCTTTCAACTGCAGGACGAACGGTGAGAGCACCGGCGGAAAGGCCGACGACGCCGCGACGGCCACCGCGAGGTCCAGCGTGGGATTGAGGATCCGCCCGACACGGTAGTCGGCGAGATACGGCTTGCTGAAGCGCATCAGCGCACCGGATTCGAGGTTCGTGGCGTTGAAGATGAAGCGGGGTGGCTCGGGAAGGTCTTGCAGCGTCGTACGGCCGAACAGGTGCCGTCGGTACGCACCGGCGACGCGGTCAGAGATCGATATGCCTGGCAGCACAGCCCCGGTGAGGACAGCGGAAATGTCGACACGAGTGCCGGCCATGCGGCGAAGCGGGTCGACGACTGCGCCGGCAAAATTGGAGGCGACGTTGCGGTCGTCGAATGCCAACTTCGTCCAATTCATTGCAAGGACACCCGCGGTGATCGAGCCGCCAGACACACTGGAGAAACGCTTGATGGTCGGCAATAAGCCGACTTCATTCAGGCGCCACAGCACGCCGATGTGGAAGACCATGGCTCGATAGCCGCCGCCCGAAAGGCATAGCGCCAGACTCTCTTTCGGCTCCCGTCCTTTGTCGCCTCGTATCGTGCGGACGGGGCTCAAGGCGTTGGCCAAAACGGGGTCTGTCATCGCCGTCCCCCTGCTTACGTCGCGACGCGCGTCGCCGCAGAACGTTCGTCGGGGTGATTCACCTCGACTGCGAATCGTCTTGAATTCGCTAAGGGCCGACGGTAGTGGGCGATGGCTGCTGGCACACGAGTAGTCGAATACTCGATTCTTGCCTTTCCTCGTCACACCGACGCTCACCGCGGCGCGGCGGTGTGCATTCAAGTCACGACCAACTCGACTTATAGCAAGCCGACCAACGACCAGATTCCGGTGTAGACGATGAGCGCGCAGATTCCCGAGTGGCTCGCAGACGCGATCGTTCGGGCCAGGCGCGGCCCGCACCGCGCGGACGCTTCCGAGTTCAGCCACGGCGGGGGTCTGACGCCGCCAGGACTGGAAGACGCGACCGAGGCCGACGGCGGTCGGTATCGCGGCCGTACGCTACCGGTCGCACGCGACGTTCGGATGGCCCGGGGCACCGCGGGTAAGCCCGGCGGACCGTGGATCAACGGACGCTAACCGTGGCGCGGCGTCGTCGGGGTGCTCGTCGGGCATCAGCCGTGCTCGTGCCGCGGCGGGTCGCACCACCTGGACATGCCAGTGCGGCGCACCGTTTACGCGCCGCCGGTCGGCGCCGAGTGCCGCGTGCTGCACGGCGCGGCCGCGGTGCGCGGCTAGCCGCGCCCGCCGGGAGCGTCTGAAGGAACTCCTGGCTGGGCTAATAGAGCTGAAGGCACCACCCTGGCTGTCAGCAACCGGGAATCAGTGCCAAATTAGCGCCATGGGTGTGCGCCTACTTGTCATATGAACGGCCTACGTTGCGGGGTGTGGTTCGGAATGAAGGCCGTCGTTTCCACACGGATTCCGTATGAAAGGACCTCTCTTCCTGTGGAAGCTACTGGTGTCGGCTCGGCTCGGAGCAATTTTGCATGCGGTCATTGCGCTGGTTGTTTTAGCCGACCGACTCTGACGGCCCGATTCGAGTTACGGCGACGTCAAATCCGTTGGCAAAGTGTTTGTAAGAGCAACATCATCATTGCGGCAATCTCAAACACAACTTAAAAGCATCTCCGCCTGGATCTATGCTGAGCGCGCGCTGCGATACCGGTGTGGATGACCTGTGAAGCACAGTCGCCCGGGAGCCAGCGCATGTGGAAATGAGAGCCGATCAAGGAAGAACCACGTCAAAGGGGGGAACCACAGTGTTAAAGACAATCACTGCCGGAAGTCTGTTGGCTTTGAGCTTGTCGGTCGGCATGGCCGCACCGGCGTTGGCCGATGCGCCGGACGGCAAGGGCAACACCGGCGCTGAGACGACGGCTAACGATGGTAGGGACACCGGCAAGCCCGCCGACCCGAACGCCTGGGGGTCTACCGCCTCGAATTTCAGCCACATCCTCAAGGACGCCGACAGCAGCTTCGGCGAGCATTCGTCAGGGTTCGCTCCGGGCCAGGATCCCGACAAACCGGAGAACGGCGGAGCGACCGGCCGGCTGGGTGTCGGCAACGTGTCACCCAACGACGGCGCCCCCGGCACCCGGCCCAGCGATCACGGGATAAAGCAGTCCACGATGGTCGGCATCGACCCCAACGCGCATCCAGGCGGCAGCCGCTAACGAGACGGGATAACCGTCGCCGCTGGGAGGCGACCGGCCCGTAGTCAGCGTAAGGGTGCGCGGCGTTGCCGGAAAGCCAGCGGCAGAGGGTGTTGGGTAAGAGGTTTGGGTATCAACCTGGCCATCGCCTGGCACCTGCTCCGGCCCATCCGGCTCACCGTGTGTGGCTCGTACTCGGCCTACTGCGTCCGCGCGCACCAGTACGCCCACCCGGCGCCACGGGCGCGCACCAGCAGCGCGACGCCGTGCGTCGCCATCGGTTTTCGTATGAAAGGCACAATCGCGTTAAGAAAATATGTCTGACCGTTGAGGGTAAGCGGTGAGAAGTCGCAAAACGTCGAATTGCAGCGGTGGTGTCCAAGAACACGGTCACGTGCGCCATGGGAGCGTCTATCCCATGCGGGGGCAGATCGCCCGGGTCAACAATCCTGGTCTGGCCATGTCCATCCGCGACGAGCAATATCCGGAAGGACGGGCCTACATCGATCCGCGCGAACACGACTGCATCCTCGGGAGCACGCTCGACGAGCACTCCTGGGACACCCGTGTCGACCTGGACACCGCCGCATCGATACTGCGCCGCTGCCGAGACATTCCCCCCGCTGGCCGAGGCCACCGTCATCGAGCACGTGGTCGGCCGGGTTGATCGTGAGCCGGCCATCTGCGACGCACTGCGAAAGTATCTGTCGGACAACGAAATAGTGGTGCCTGGGTGGTCGATGCTGACTTTCCCGCCTTGCTCAGCTTGCCGACCCAATCAGCGATGTCGGCGCGCGTGATTACGTTGACTGGCCGGTGATCAAACGTCGCTGAGATCGACAGGACAGCCGTACTCGCACCATCGCCGTTGCGACGCGCTCGCATCTTGGCGGACAGTAGGTTCGCGTATTCTGCGCGGGTGCGCGGTTTAAGATCGTGACGGCTGGCGAGCCACTGCGCCGCGACGACCAGCTGTAAATGCGCGCATCTCCTACCTGGCCGATCTAGGTATCCCTGGGAAGTGAGGCCGGACCGCGCCCTTCGGCCTCGGATCGCTTCGCATTCGTCATCGTCCACGCAAAGTCAGACGCTGTGACTGTCCGCCTGGTTCCATCCATTGACCAGCGTCAACATGCTCAGTCGCAGCAAACAGCGTCAGCTCGCGTCACTGCGCCGGGTGCTGGGGTGATGCTGGGGTGAGACCCTTTGCTCTGGCAAAAGCAAAGGTGAGACCGGCTATGTACCGGTGCTGACCTGTGGTGGCAGGTAGTGGATTCGAACCACTGTAGGCGTACGCCGACGGATTTACAGTCCGCTGCTCTCGCCGTTTGGTGGTTCAAGCTGTGTTGGCTGTCAAACAAAACACCAGGTCAGATGGTTGGCTCTGTTGGCGACTGAAAGCCGTTGTCAGTACTACTGCGGACGGTGTGCCGGTACCGGACCACCACGTCACAATGGGCCGTAAACGAGCCGACTGGTACGCGGGCGGGCGCCCGCGCGCGATGACGATCGCCAAGGTGGAGTTGAAGATTGCCCACCTGAGCAATAGGGATAGCCCGGCGCGAAAGGCCAATCGAGATAGAAGGCGGCCTTCGCCGCTATGAAACCCAAGCCCTCGGCGAGCACACCCGAAGAGGTCACCGAACTGCGCGCCCGGCCGCCCGCCTCTTCAAAGGGGCCGCGTACCCCCTTTAGCGACTTGGACGAACTGGACGAAGCTGGCTCCAGACATATCGCCATGCACTCCGGGAGGCATCCAGGCACCCGCAGGATCGGGCACTCACGGCTGTGAACTGCGGTTTTGTCTCGCACACCTGCGCAGAACCTTCGCAGTTTTCGGCGACAAAGTACAACGACCTCGCCGGTGGCGTTTCCAGGTTGAACCGGTGTGGCGTCCAGGTTCAATAGGACGGCTACGGAGCGTGCGGGGGTAGATGTGAGCGGATAGGACAACCAGACATGGCCCCAGTGCTGTCAGCGTCTGCGTGGGTCATGCGAGCACGGGGAGTTGGTCGGACCCCGCATCGACACCAGTAAGGAGTCACGGCCGACACCGAGAAGACTCTCGCAGTCGACGTGTACGCGGTGGTCTACCTACAGCGTGATGCTGATGCGCACCACCTTGGGGTCGACTAGCCTGAGGCGGCGGCTACGTACCCACGCCGCTCGCCCGCGCTGACGCCCGCTCGGCCGCCTGCGTGTGCTCGGCGGCGGTGACTACCACCGCATCGGAGCCCGGATACACCGTGGCCTCGTGGTCGGTCACGAGCCAGCGCACCACATAGGGCGGCGAGCCGTCTTGCGAGCGGACCTCGATGATCTCCGCGTGCTGATCATGCCGTTCGGTAGTCGTGCCCTTGACCACCAGGA
>JAVRPG010000839.1:0-2538 GCA_032162325.1 Mycobacterium sp.
CTCGCCGCAGCAGGTGCTCGAGCACGGCCTGTTCGCGGCCCTCCTCGCCGGATTCGAACTCCAGCTTGCCGCGCAGCACGTCGATCACGGTGCCGAGGTCGCACACCCTGGCCACCGGATCCTGCTCGCCGAGCACGGCGGAACGGTGGGTGGCGGCGGCGGCGACGGTCTCCGCGGCGGCGATCGCGAACCGCGCCGACACACCCGACCGCTGGTCGATCGAGCGCGATTCACGCAGGTGACGGGCGAACCTGGCGAGCACCTGCAGCAGATACTCGGGCACCTCGGCGGCCAGATGCGACTCCTGCTTGATGACGCCCACCTCCGCCTCGAGTTCCAGCGGGTAGTGGGTGCGGATCTCCGCGCCGAACCGGTCCTTGAGCGGGGTGATGATGCGGCCGCGGTTGGTGTAGTCCTCGGGGTTGGCGCTGGCGACGACGACCACATCGAGCGGCAACCGCAGCGTGTAGCCGCGCACCTGAATGTCGCGCTCCTCCATCACGTTCAGCATCGACACCTGGATGCGCTCGGCCAGGTCGGGCAGCTCGTTGATGGCGACGATGCCGCGGTGCGCCCGCGGGATCAGGCCGTAGGCGATGGTCTCCGGATCGCCGAGGCTGCGGCCCTCGGCCACCTTGATCGGGTCGATGTCGCCGACCAGGTCGGCCACGCTGGTGTCGGGAGTGGCCAGCTTCTCGAAGTAGCGCTCGCTGCGGTGCTTCCACTCGACCGGCAGGTCGTCGCCCGAGTCGGCGGCGCGGCGGATCGACTCGGGCGTGATCGGCGTGTACGGATGCTCGCCCAGCTCGGCTCCTGCGATCACCGGCGTCCACTCGTCGAGCAGCCCGGTCAGCGCGCGCAGCAGCCGCGTCTTGCCCTGGCCCCGCTCGCCGAGCAGCACCACGTCGTGCCCGGCGATCAGGGCGCGTTCCAGCTGCGGGAGCACCGTGTCCTCGAAGCCGAGGATGCCCGGCCACGCGTCACGGCCCTCGCCCAGCGCGGCCAGCAAATTTTCCCGGATTTCGGCCTTGACGCCCCGCTCGCGATGACCGGCGGCCTTCAGCTCGCCGACGGTCCGGGGCAGATCATGAGGTTGGGTCACCACTCCACGCTACGACTGCTGTCGAGTCGAGGCAGCGCTTAGCGGGCGGGAGCAGGTCAGCCGACCTGGATCGACACCGTCTTCGACTGGGTTTTGGCAGGCAGTTTCGTGGTGTCGACGACGAGGAACTCGCCGGAATCCTGACGACCGTTGGCGAGGGTCTTCGGCTTCAGTTTGAACGGCGGTGTGTCCGATGTGATGCCGGCCACGCCGAAGTCGCTGTCGTTGGCGATCACCAGCGTCTTGCCGCCGTCCGGGGTGGACAGCCCCTCGATCTTGTCGTGCCCGAAGAACTCACCCTTGTTGTTGAGTTCGGTCAACAGTGCGCCGAGATCGAGTTTCAGCGTCTTGGACGCGACGGTGATGCCCAGGGACTTGAGCTTGTCGATGGCCGCGGCGTCCGTGGTGACCCCGACGACCGTCTCGATCGGCTTGCCCTCCACCTGAAGTCCGCCCGCGTCGGCGCGATACGTGGCGCCCGGCACCGTGGCGTCGGGCCCCACATCGGTCGCTTTCGAGATGTCGGCGATGTAGATCTTCTTGTTCGCACCGGGTTGGAGCTCGCCGTCGCGCTCGTCGACCAAGAACTCGGTGTCGCTGAGCGCGGTGATCTCGGACACCGCGACCTTGGTATCCTGCGGGTTGGCCAGCGGATAGAGGTACTCCTTCATCGCCTTGGTGGCGAGGTTGACAGTAACGATCCGGGTCAGCGGCACCTTTTTGGCCGAGCCCTCGAGTCCCGGTGTGGCCAGGGCCGACTGCATGATGCCGACGAGCGTCGAGCCGTCGGGGGTGACGGTCAGGCCTTCCATCCCCTGATTGGGGCTGCGTAGCGACAACTCACGCGGCAGAGTTCCGTTGAACGGCGAAAGCCGTTCCAGCTCTTTGCCTTTCGCGTCGAAGTGGATGAGGAACGGCCCGTATTCGTCGGACACCCAGAAGGTACCGTCCGCCATGGCGACCAAGCCCTCGCTGTCGAGACCGTGATCGGACGGAGGCAGGGGCTGCCCGTCGATGGTGACGAGGCTCTCCCCGGTATTGGCCTGGGCATCGACCAGACCGACCAATTGTTCGCCGTCGGGGCCCTTGAGGATGATGGTCCTGCCTGGCGTCGCGGTGCCGTAACTGAGCCGGAATACGGCGATCTGTGGGTGAAAGTCCGGTATTGGCAACACCTTTTCGTTGTCGGTGCGGCCGTCGACGTTGGGACCCCGGTCGGTCAATCCGTAGATCTCGTCGCTCTTCCCTGGGACGGGCGCGATGGCCGAGCCGTTGGCGCTGCTCTGGATGTCCACGCCGCCGACAGTCGCCATCGGCGGGGTGTCGACGGCGTAGAGCTTCACGGCGTCGGTGGTGGTCACCTGAAACTGATCGGTGCCGCTGAAGCCCTTGTTGGGGGTGTAGACCATCGTGCCAGCGGGGCCGTATGTCAGCTT
>JAVRPG010000840.1:0-4377 GCA_032162325.1 Mycobacterium sp.
GAACTACTTCGAGGTGAATGCGCTCGTCGGCGGCCATCGCGGGAGTCGCGTCGACGTCGGTGTCGTAGGTGGAGCGGGCCTCGGCTCGCTGTGCGAGGGCCAACACGAACACCGAACCGAAGTGACGTGCTAAGAACCCGAGTACGCGAGTCCGCAGATCGGCACGTCGCGGCTTGCCGACTTGGTCGCCGAGCAGGTTCAGCCAGTGCTGCTCGTGGCGTCGTTCAGCTTCTGCGATCGCGAGCAGAATGTCGCGTTCCTCGCCCGTTTGTCGTTGCGCCAGGTGCCGATACACCGCCGCTTCGGCGCGTTCATTGGCCAAGTGCTGGCGCCGGCGGCGCAGCTCTCCGTCAGTACTCACCCTGGGAACGGGTCGTCGGATGTCGACTTACGACACATAATTTCGCCGAAAGCGTGCCATATGTCGACGTTCGGCCACAGAAACTACAGCGGGATGTTCTTGTGCCTGCCGCGGCGCGCGGGCGCCTCGGCCAGTGCCTGCGAAAGCTTGCTGCGGGTGTGCGCCGGGTCGATCTTCTCGTCGACGACACCGATCTCGATCGCGGAATCCACACCGCCGGCGAGTCTCTCGTGCTCTTCAGCCAGGTTGTCGTGCAGCGCCTCACGCTCGTCCTCGGCCGTGGCGGCCAGTTTCTTCTTGTGCAGGATTCCGACGGCCGCCTTGGCGCCCATCACCGCAACCTCGGCGTCGGGCCAGGCGAACACCTTCGTCGCATTGAGCGACCGGGAGTTCATCGCGATGTAGGCACCCCCGTAGATCTTTCGGGTGACCAGGGTGACGCGGGGAACCGAGCACTCGCCGAACGCATGCAGCAGCTTCGCGCCGCGGCGCACCACGCCGCCCCATTCCTGGTCAACACCTGGCAGATAGCCCGGCACGTCGACCACGACGATGAGCGGAATCCCGAACGCGTCGCACAGGCGAACGAAACGTGCCGCCTTCTCGGCGCTTTCGGAGTTCAGGCAGCCGCCAAGGCGCAGCGGGTTGTTGGCGATAACGCCGACGGTCCGGCCGGACAACCGGCCGAGGCCGATGACGATCGACGGTGCCCACTTGGCCTGGAACTCCTCGAGCGGGGCGTCATCGTCGAGCAGTGCGTCGACGAGCGGGTGCACGTCGTAGGCGCGCCGCGGCGAGTCGGGCAGCAGCGCGTGCAGATCGGTGTCACCCGCTTCGGCCTTGCTGCGGTCGAAATGGCCCTGCTGGCAGAACAAACTGACCAGCCGACGGCCGCGCTCGTAAGCGTCGAGCTCATCGTCTGCGACGATGTGGCAGACACCGGACTTCTTGTGGTGGGTGTCGGGACCGCCGAGCGACGCCATGTCGACGTCCTCACCGGTGACACTCCGCACGATGTCGGGACCGGTGACGAACACCCGGCCCTCCGGTGCCATCACGACGACGTCCGTCAGGGCAGGCCCGTAGGCGGCACCGCCCGCGGCAAAGCCGACGACCACCGAGATCTGCGGGATGTAACCCGACGCCCGGATCATGGCCTCGAAGACCAAACCGACCGCGTGCAGCGCCTTGACGCCCTCGGCCAGCCGCGCACCACCGGAGTGCCAGAGACCCACGATGGGGCTCTGCTCGTCGATCGCGGTGTCGTAGGCGTTGACGATGTGCGCGCAGCCTTCGGTACCCATGGCGCCGCCCATGACGGTGCCGTCGGTGCAGAACGCAATGGTGCGCACGCCGTTGACGGTGCCGGCCGCGGCCAGCACGCCCGAGCGGTCACGCTCGTGCAGCAGCTCGACGCTGCCGTCGTCGAAGAACGTGCTCAGGCGCAGCAGCGGATCGCGTGGGTCGAGCGATTCGCCGACGGCCTCGGGAGCCATGATGGTCATCTAAACCTCCTGTAGCCGGTCGGATGTCGGCTTTCGCCGTTCGAAAAGCGTCTTGCCTTAATACTTTCCGAAGGCGAGCGCGACGTTGTGCCCACCGAATCCGAACGAATTGTTGATCGCGTATTGATAATTTCCGGGCCGAGAACCGCCGTGGACAACGTCCAGGTCGATCTCCGGGTCGAGATTCTTCAGGTTGAGCGTCGGCGGGATGACCCCGTTCTTCAACGCCAACACGGTCAAGATGGACTCGACGGCGCCGACCGCGCCAACCGAATGACCGAGCGCCGACTTGGGTGCGTACACCGCAGGCCGGTGTGAGCCGAGCGCGTTGTTGATCGCTATGCCCTCCGCCACGTCGCCAACCGACGTGCCGGTTGCGTGCGCGTTGACGTGGTCGATGTCGCTGGGGGACAGACCCGCTAGTTGGATCGCCCGGGACATTGCATGTGCGGCCTGCTCGCCGTTCGGGTCCGGGGCCACCATGTGGTAGCCGTCGGAAGTGACGCTGGCGCCCATGATCCGGGCGAGGATCTCGGCACCGCGGGCCTTTGCGTGCTCCTCGGTCTCGATCACCAGGAGGGCACCCCCCTCGCCGAACACGAACCCGTTGCGGTCCTTGTCGAACGGGCGGCACGCACCGGCCGGGTCATCGTTGGTGGTGGACAACACGATTCGCATTTGGGCGAATCCGGCGATGGGCACCGCCTCGATCCTGGACTCCACCCCACCGCAGATCGCGATGTCGGCCTCGCCGAGCACGATGTTGCGCCATGCGTGCGCAATGCCCTCGGACCCCGACGCGCATGCCGAAACCGGTGTGATGACACCGGCTTTCGCCTGGCGCTCCAGCCCAACTGCCGCGGCGGGCGAGTTGGGCATGTACTTCTGCACGGCCAGCGGCGACACCGCGCGCATGCCCTTGGCGCGCATGTCGTCGTAGGCCCAGACGAGTTCCTCCGCCGAGCCCATACCCGTGCCGATCGACACCATCAACCGCCTGGTGTCGACCTCGGGTGAACCGGCGTGCTCCCACACCCGCCGGCTCAGCACCGTCGACATCTTCTGCAGGTATGACAACCGGCGCAGTTCGACCCGCGTCAGCTCGCCGTCGAAGTTCTCAAGCAGATGGCCGCCGATGCGGACCGGCAGGTCGTACTGCTCGACGAACGGATCCTCCAGCTTGCGGATTCCGCTCCGTCCGTCCAGCAGTGCCTTCCAGGTGCCATCCGCGTCGGTCGCCACGGACGTCGTCATCGCTATACCGGTGACGACAACATTGGGGAAACCGTTCCCCGTAGCCAGCCCTGTCATTACTCCCCCGAAATTTCCTCTCGTAGCTCAGTAGCGCCCGAATGCCAGGGCGACATTGTGACCACCGAAACCGAACGAGTTGTTGATGGCGTACCTATATTCGCCGTATCGAGGCTCGCCCGCGACAACATCGAGATCGATCTCGGGATCGGGGGTCTCATAGTTCAGTGTCGGCGGGATGACGCCGTCGCGCAGCGTCAGCACCGTCAGCAGCGACTCAAGCGCACCGACCGCACCGATCGAGTGGCCGAGCGCCGACTTGGGCGCATAGACCGGGGCATGCTCGACGCCCGCAACTCGGATCGCGGCCGCCTCGGCCGTGTCACCGATCGGCGTTGCCGTCGCGTGCGCGTTGACGTGGTCGATGTCCTTGGGCTCCAACCCCGCCGTCTCCATCGCACGCTTCATCGCGTGCCCGGCCCGCAGACCGTTCGGATCCGGTGCCACCATGTGGAACGCGTCCGACGTGATGCCGGCACCCAGCAACCGGGCCAGCGGCTTGGCGCCGCGGGCCTTGGCATGCTCCTCGGTTTCGATCACCATGAGTGCCCCGGCCTCACCGAAGACAAACCCATCGCGGTTCTTGTCGAACGGCCGCGACGCGCCCTCGGGGTTGTCGTTGTTCGTCGACATGGCGCGCATCATCGAGAACGCCGCGATCGGCAATGCTTCGATGCCGCCTTCGACGCCGCCGCAGACGGCGATGTCGGCGTCACCCATGACGATCTGACGCCACGCGTGGGCAATGGCCTCTGAACCCGACGAACAGGCCGACACCGGGGTGATGACGCCGGCACGTGCGCCGAGTTCAAGCCCGATCACCGCGGCGGCACCGTTGGGCATGATCATCTGCACGGCGAGCGGCGACACCTTGCGGGGGCCGCCCTCGTTCATCGCGTCATAGGTCTCGACGATCTTCTCGCCGCCACCGAGTCCGGTGCCGACGACTACCGCGAAACGATCGTGATCGACCTCGGGCGTACCCGCGGTTTCCCACAACTGGTTGCCCAGGTACTTGGCCATGCGCTGGACATACGACATACGCCGCAGTTCCAGCCGAGTCATCAGTGGGTCGAGGGGCTCCTTGAGGTGGCCCCCGATCCTGACCTGCAGGTCCCACTTGGTGACGAACTCGTCCTCGAGTACGTGGATGCCGCTTTCCCCGGCCAGCAAGCCCTTCCACGTGCTCTCGATGTCCGG
>JAVRPG010000841.1:0-3508 GCA_032162325.1 Mycobacterium sp.
CCGATCGGAATGGTGCCGATGATGACGTACCAGCCCATCCAATAGTCGAGGGTGCGGTGCGCGGCGACGAACAGACCGTTGAACCAGGCCTTGAGGATGCGGCCGATGTCGCGGGCGAAGTACAGCAGCACCGCCAACTCGGTGCCCAGCTGAGTGACGGCGGTGAACGAAGCGCCCGCGTCGTCGTCGAAGAAGATGCGCGAGGCAATCGCCAAGTGACCCGACGACGAAACGGGCAGGAATTCGGTCAGTCCCTGCACCACCGACAGAACGACTACCTGCAGCCACGACATCGCCGGCGCCTCAATCACGACGACGACCGTACCGTGGGGCTGCTGTCAGCGCGCTGTGCGTGGCACCGGCTGCGCGGCGGCCACCGCGTCCCGCACGGCCGCGGACACGCTGCGCTCGTCAGTGAGATCGATGTCGGTGAGCTTGCGGCTGGCGACGGCCACGACGTCCTCGGCCTGAGGGACAGGCCCCGAGATACGCGGCCGGTAGATCTCGACGACCAGCACCTGCTTCTCAACGTGGAACGAGAAGCTGCGACCATCCCCCACCTGGCCAAACCCGCTGGCGTGTAGACCAGTAGTGATGTCCTCGATAGCAAACTGTTGGTTTCCCAAATCCCTGTCTGCGGCGAGGGTCATGACCGAACCATACCGCCGTTGATGGCGCCGAGCGTGCCGGACGTGGCCATTTTGTTGATGGCGGTTTTGCCTACACTTGCTTGTCCATCGAGATCCAATTCGCACGTCCGAGAGCAACCTCTTGCCGCGCCGCTTAAACCCGTCAGTTCAGCTAATTCGCGCCGGTGCTGTTGTGCTGGTAACGGCCGGATTGGTGAGTTGCTTGGCTAACCATGCCGACGCTCCGCCGCCGACGATCGTGCCCGCGCAGGCCGCGCAGTCCCCTCCTGTCACCGGAGAACCCGCCGGCGTGGTGCGACCGCTGGCCGGGCACGCCCAGGCGGCCGTGTTCGACACGGCCACGGCATCGTTGGCGGTGCTCAGCCCCGGTGTCGGGGGCCAGTCGGTGGTCACCGTGGTGCCCTCGTCAGGCGCCCCGCGACCGGTGCCACTGCCCGGCCCGGCGACGGCGATGGCGGGTGACAACGACGGCCGGGTGTACGCGTCGACGCGCGGGGGGTATTTCCGCATCGATATCCGTGCAGGCACGGCAAGCAGGGTGGATGTCGAGGGCCAACCAGAGACAGACTTCACCGCGATCGCCCGGCGCGCCGACAGCAAGCTGGTCCTCGGCAGTGCGGACGGCGCCGTCTACACGTTGAGTTCCGACGCAGGCGTCGGCGCTTCACTGAAGATCTTCGCGCGGGTGGATGCCCTTGTTGCGAAAGGCAATACGGTTGTCGTACTGGACCGAGGGCAGACGTCGGTGACCACCATCTCGGCCAGCGGCAACGACGCCGATCATGCGCTGCGGGCCGGCGAGGGGGCGACCACGATGGCGGCCGACTCGGCAGGCCGGGTGTTGGTCGCCGACACCCGCGGCGACGAGCTGCTGGTGTTCGGCACGGACCCGCTGATCCTGCGCCAGCGGTCCCCTGTGCGCGACGCGCCCTACGGGCTGGCCGGCTCGTCGGGGCTGGCCTGGGTGTCGCAGACGGCAACCAACACCGTCGTTGGTTACGATCTCGCCACCGGCATCCCCGTCGAGAAGGTGCGTTATCGAACCGTGCAACAGCCCAACTCCCTGGCCTTCGACGAAGCATCTGGCACCCTGTATGTGGTGTCCGGCTCGGGAGCGGGTGTGCAGGTGATCGCAGGTGCAGGAGTGCACCAGTGAGCGCTTGCGCGAAGAGGCGACAACCATGACGGCGATGCACCGCGGACGGATGCCAAAGGGCTGGGACAACGACCTATCAGACGAATACGAGTGGATACCTCTGCGGCTGCCACCGGATTTGACCCGGATCAACGCATCCACCCGACTGTCGATCGAGGCCGAGTACCGCGGATGGGAGCTCACGCGGGTCCGGCTGTACACCGACGGCAGCAGGCGGGTGCTGCTGCGCCGCAAGAAGACCGCCGCGGACAGGCTGGGCATTCCGGATCAGCCCGGGTTGTAGCGATGAGCGCTTGCGCGAAGAGCCGATATTGATGCACCGCGCGCTGCGGCGGGCGCTGTTTCTGGTCGCCCCCGAACGCATTCACACCTGGGTTTTCGCTTTCTTGCGGGGCGTGACAGCGGTTCTTCCGCTGCGCCGCGCGCTGGCGCGATGGCTGGCACCGCGCGATCCGGTGCTGGCCAGCACGGTGTTCGGGGCGCGGTTCGCGGGCCCGCTGGGCCTGGCCGCCGGGTTCGACAAAGACGGCAGGGGGCTCCGCACGTGGGGCGCGCTGGGCTTCGGCTACGCGGAGATCGGCACCGTCACCGCGCAGGCACAGCCAGGCAACCCGCCGCCGCGGATGTTCCGGCTGCCCGACGACCGCGCGCTGCTCAACCGGATGGGGTTCAACAACCACGGCGCGGGTGAGCTGGCGCTGCGCCTTGCCCGGCGCACACCGGAGGTGCCGATCGGGGTCAACATCGGCAAGACCAAGGCCACGCCGCCAGAGGGCGCGGTCGACGACTACGCCGAAAGCGCCCGGCTGGTCGGGCCACTGGCCGCGTTTCTGGTGGTCAACGTCAGCTCACCGAACACGCCCGGGCTGCGTGATCTGCAGGCCGTCTCCTCGTTGCGGCCGATCCTGTCCGCGGTGAAGGCGCAGACGTCGACGCCCGTGCTGGTCAAGATCGCGCCGGACCTGTCCGATGACGATGTCGACGAGATCGCCGATTTGGCAGTCGAATTGGGCTTGGCAGGCATCGTCGCCACGAACACCACTGTGTCGCGCTCTGGGCTCGCGACACCGGATGCCGAGGCGCTGGGTTCCGGAGGTGTTTCGGGTCCGCCCGTCGCGCAGCGCTCCGCCGAGGTGTTGCGCCGGCTGTACCGCCGGGTCGGCGACCGGCTGGTGCTGATCAGCGTCGGCGGCATCGAGACCGCCGACGACGCATGGGACCGCATCACGTCGGGCGCATCCCTGCTGCAGGGCTACACCGGCTTCATCTACGGCGGCGGGCTGTGGGCCAAGCACATTCACGACGGCCTCGCCCGCAAGCTGCGCGAGGGCGGTTTCGGGTCGATGGCCGATGCCGTCGGCTCGGCCATCGAACGCTGACTACCTCTGCTCGTAGGTGCCGTGGATGACCGCGCGCGCGATCGCGTTCGTGAACAGGTTGAAACCGAGGTAAGCGGGGCTGGCGTCCACGTCGAGTTCGAGCTTCTCGACCTTGACGGCATGCACCGCGATGAAATACCGGTGTACACCGTGTCCTGCCGGCGGGGCCGCGCCGACAAAGCGCTTCAGGCCTGCGTCGTTGGCCAAAGTGATTGCGTCGCCCGGAAATCCGCTGCTGCTGCCGTCGCCGACGCCTGCGGGCAGATCGGTGACGGTCGCCGGCAGGTTCGCGACCGCCCAATGCCAGAAGCCCGACGCCGTCG
>JAVRPG010000842.1:0-13237 GCA_032162325.1 Mycobacterium sp.
AACGAGTTCAAGGATCCCAGCGGCAAGATCGTCGGCTTCGACGTCGATCTGATGAACGCGATCGCTGGCACTCTGGGCCTGCAAGCCGAGTTCCGCGAGGCGGACTTCGCGAAGATCATCCCGTCGATCCAGGGCGATACCTTCAACGTCGGCATGTCGTCGTTCACCGACACCAAGGAACGCGAGCAGACCGTCGACTTCGTCACCTACTTCTCCGCAGGCATCCTGTGGGCGCAGAAAGCGGGCGCCGGGATCGACCCCAACAATGCGTGCGGCAAGAAGGTGTCGGTCCAGGCCACGACGACCGAGGAAACCGAAGAACTACCTGCAAAGAGCAAGGCGTGCACCGATGCAGGCAAGCCGGCGATCGACATCATAAAGTTCGACGGCCAAGACGCGGCGACCAACGCCGTGGTGCTCGGCCAGGCCGACGCGATGTCGGCTGACTCGCCGGTGACGCTGTACGCGATCAAGCAGAGCAACGGCAAGCTCGAGGCCGCCGGCGAGATCGCCGACGCGGCGCCGTATGGCTGGCCGGTGAAGAAGGGCTCGCCGTTGGCGCAGTCGCTCCAGCAGGCGCTCGAGCACCTGATCCAAACCGGCAGTTACAAGCAGATCGCCACGAACTGGGGCGTCGAGAAGGGAATGATCGACAAGCCGGTTATCAACGGCGCGACCAGTTAGTTACGGAGAAACACAATGACTGTTGTCGACTCGTCGCCATCCACCAGTCCAGCCGCGATTGATGCCGTCCCCCTGCGTCATCCGTGGCGGTGGGTGGCGGCGGTCGTCATCGTCATCCTCGTGGTGCTGTTCCTCTACGGGATGGCAACCAACCCGGCCTACAGATGGAACATCTTCGCGGAGTACCTCTTCAACGACAGGATTCTGTTCGGTGTGTGGAACACCTTGCAGCTGACCGTCTACTCGATGGTGCTGGCGATCGTGCTTGGCGTGGTCCTCGCGGTGATGCGGCTGTCGCCCAACCCGGTCTTCCGGTCGGTGTCGTGGGTGTTCCTCTGGATATTTCGCGGCACGCCGATCTACGTCCAGTTGGCGTTCTGGGGGCTGATCCCGACGATCTATGCGAACATCCAGCTGGGCGTCCCGTTCGGACCGTCGTTCTTCCACCTCAACCTGCAGGCGCTGTCCATCCCGTTTCTCCTCGCGATGCTCGGCCTGGCCCTGAACGAGGCCGCCTACATGGCCGAAATCATCCGCGCCGGAATCAGTTCCGTGCCGGAGGGTCAGTCGGAGGCCTCCACGGCGCTTGGCATGTCGTGGGGGATGACGATGCAGCGCACCGTGCTTCCACAGGCGATGCGGGTGATCATTCCGCCGACCGGCAACGAGGTCATCAGCATGCTGAAGACAACATCGCTGGTGACGGCCGTGCCCTACGCGTTTGACCTGTACAGCATTGCCACGCGCGAAATCGCCGCGCGGACCTTCGAGCCCGTCCCGCTGGCGCTGGTGGCGGTGGCCTGGTACCTGCTGTTAACAAGCATCTTGATGGTCGGCCAGTACTACTTGGAGCGGTACTACTCCCGCGGGGCAAGCCGACGTTTGACATCCAAACAACTTGAGGCGTTGGCCAAGGCGCAGCTGATAGGTGAGGCGGGGCACGTATGACACCGATGGTGAAGGCCGAACAGGTCTGCAAGAGCTTCGGCGCCCTGCAAGTCCTGAAGGGCATAACGCTGGAGGTCGGCAAGGGGCAGGTGCTTGTCATGGTCGGTCCGTCGGGGTCGGGCAAGTCGACGTTCTTGCGCTGCATCAACCACCTGGAGACTGTGAACGCGGGCCGGCTGTATGTCGACGGTGACCTGATCGGCTACCGCGACCGGGGGAGCAAGCTGTACGAGATTTCGCCCCGTGACGCCGCCAAGCAGCGCCGCGACATCGGCATGGTGTTCCAGCACTTCAACCTCTTCCCGCATCGCACCGCGCTCGAGAACCTCATCGAGGCGCCGATGCACGTCAAGAGGGTCAAGAAGGCTGACGCTGTGGCGCGGGCAAAGGATCTGCTGGATCAAGTGGGACTGGCGGAAAAGGCCACCGCCTATCCGGCACAGCTGTCCGGCGGCCAGCAGCAACGCGTGGCGATCGCCCGCGCGCTCGCGATGAACCCCAAGCTGATGCTGTTCGACGAGCCGACCTCGGCGCTCGACCCGGAACTCGTCGGCGAGGTGCTCGCGGTGATGAAAAAGCTTGCGCAAGAAGGCATGACGATGGTGGTGGTCACCCACGAGATGGGGTTCGCCCGGGAGGTCGCCAACCAGCTCGTGTTCATGGACGACGGCGTCGTCGTGGAGAGCGGACCTCCCCGTGAGGTGCTGGCCGACCCGAAACACGAACGGACGAAGGCTTTTCTGTCCAAGGTGCTCTAGTGCATGAGCCCGACCCGGTCACCCCGCTGTGGCGGGCCGCGCAGGTATTCCGGCTGCTGAGTTGCATTTACGCGCTGTACTTCCAGATCGCCGTCAACCCGGAGTTCGACCACCCCGCGATCGGATGGCTGCTGTTCGCCGTGCTGATCGGGTGGAGCGCAGCCAGCGCGATAGCCTATCTGCAGGGGTTCGGCCGGACGCCCGCGTGGGTGCTGGCCGAAATCGTTGTGGTGTCGGCGCTGATGCTGTCCACCGAGTTCGTCGCGTCCGACCAATGGGCGCTGGACAACCAGTCATGGCCGACGACATTGTGGGCGACCAACGCGACGATCTCGGCGGCGATCCTGCTGGGCCCGATCCCCGGAATGCTGACCGGGGTGGTGGTGATGATCGCCAGCACGGTGGTAAAGGGCTTCATCAACTACGACCTCGGCCGCAACGCCACAATCGTCATCGAGCTTGCGGTCGGGCTGGCGATCGGCATGGCCGCACAAACCGCTCGGCGGGCCCACACAGAACTGGAGCGGGCGACCCGGCTCGCGGCGTCGGCGGAGGAACGCGACCGGTTGTCGCGCCAGGTGCACGACGGCGCGATCCAGGTTCTTGCGCTGGTGTCCCGGCGCGGACGCGAAATCGGTGGAGAGACAGCGGAATTGGCCGAGTTGGCCGGTGAGCAGGAGAGGGCGTTGCGGCGGCTGGTCAGCTCCGGCGACGCGGAGCCGCGGACGGGTGCGATGGCCGACGTCGGGGCGCTGTTGCGGCGGCGAGCGACGGATCGAGTATCGGTCAGCGTGCCCGCGGGCCCAGTGCTGCTGGACGCCGGCGTCGCCGACGAGTTGTATTCGGCGGCGGCCAACGCGCTCGACAACGTCGAGTCACACGCAGGGCCCGACGCCCGTGCCTATGTACTGCTGGAGGACCTCGGTGACTCGGTCACCGTGAGCATTCGCGACGACGGCGCAGGCATCGCGGACGGCAGACTCGACGCAGCCGTCGCCGAAGGCCGCGTCGGTGTGGCTAAATCGATTGTGGGACGGATGAATTGGCTGGGCGGCAGCGCAAAGCTGAACACCGGGCCGGGATGTGGGACGGAATGGGAGCTGACAGTACCCCGACGGTGATGGTCGTTGACGATCATCCGATCTGGCGCGACGCGGTGGCCCGTGATCTCGCCGAGGACGGCTTCTCCGTTGTGGCCACGGCCGACGGAGTGGCGGCGGCCCGGCGGCGCGCCGCCGTCGTGCGCCCTGACGTGGTGGTGATGGACATGCGGCTGTCCGACGGCGACGGCGCACAGGCAACCGCCGAGGTGCTCGCGGTGTCGCCGTCGTCGCGCATTCTGGTGCTCTCGGCGTCCGACGAGCATGACGATGTCCTCGAGGCGGTAAAGGCAGGCGCGACAGGGTATCTCGTCAAGAGCGCGTCGAAGCAGGAGCTCGGCGACGCGGTGCGTGCGACGGCCGATGGTCGCGCGGTGTTCACGCCGGGGTTGGCCGGGCTGGTGCTGGGGGAGTACCGGCGCATTGCGCAATCCGGCACGACGGGCCCACCTGGGACTTCGGTACCGAGCCTGACCGAACGCGAGACCGAGGTGCTGCGGTACGTCGCCAAGGGGTTGACGGCCAAACAGATCGCCAGCAGGTTGTCGTTGAGCCACCGCACCGTGGAGAACCACGTGCAGGCGACGTTGCGCAAGCTTCAGGTGGCCAACCGTGTCGAGCTGGCGCGATACGCGATCGAACACGGCCTAGACGAGTAGTCCTACTCATCCGCTTTCGCCCGTACGCTGAGACCATGACGGCATGACCGAACCGCAACACGCCGTCATCGCCCGGCTTTCCGCGGACTTCGCCGCGATTTCGCACCAGTTGGCGCGGGTTTCGTCCGACCTGACCGAGCTGGACCGCCTGCTGGCCGCTCCCGCCGGGCGGCCGGCGCCATACGTTCCGCCTGTGATGCCGTATACGCCTGCGCCGGCGCCGTATTGGCCCCAGCAGTACGCGTATGTTCCCTGGCCGACCGCTCCACCACGGCCGCCGATGACAATGCCTGCCCCGCCGAGGCCGCGGCCGGAACGCTCCGAGGGTTGGATCGGCAAGGTGCTCGCCGTCGCCGGTGTCGCGGTCACCCTGATCGGCGTCGTGCTGCTCCTGGTACTGGCCGCCCAGGCCGGCATTCTGCGTCCCGAATTCCGGGTCGGCGCCGGTGCGTTGTTGGCGGGAGCGCTGGTGGCCGCGGCGGCTTGGCTGTATGCGCGGCCCGGCGGACGGGTCGGTGCGATCGCGCTCGCAGCCACGGGCATCGCCGCCGCCTACATGGACGTCATCGCGGTCACCACCATCTACGACTGGGTGCCCGCGCCCGCCGGGCTGGCGGTCGCCACGATCATCGGCGGCGGTGGTCTGACCTTGGCGAGACGCTGGAATTCGCAGCACCTTGGCCTGCTCGTGTTGGTGCCGCTGATCGGACTGGCGCCTGTCGTCACCGACGGCATCACGCTGCTTCTCGTCGGTTTCATGCTGGCGATCTCCGCCGCATCGCTGCCGGTGCAACTCGGCAAGGACTGGATCTGGTTACACGCCGCCCGCATCGCGGCTCCCACGTTTCCGCTGCTCGTGGCGCTGGCCGCGGACTACCTCGACTCCCGGCGTGACCTCTGGCTGGCGGGCGTCTGCGGCATCGCGGCGGTGTTGGCGATCGTCAGTGCACTGATTCTGTTGCCGCGCACCGGGAATCGGGTTGCGATGGCCCTGCTGACGGCGGCGGGCGTGGTTCCGGTGCTGTGCGTGTCGCTGGCCGTCGACCGGGTGGTCGCCGCGCTGATGGCGGCGGCGCTGTCCGCGGCACTGCTGGCGATCGTGCTGACGCGCCTGCCGGGCGTGACGGGCGTGGTGCGGCAGGTCTGGTCGGTGCTGTCGGCGATCTCGGCGCTCATCGCGGTGACGGTGGCGTTCGACGGCCATGTCGCGGGCCTGGTCCTGCTGGCGATGGCGGTCGTCGTCGCCGTAGCGGGCCGTCGCGACACCGTCGCGAGATGGTCGGCGCTCGGGTTCGCGATCGCCGGCGGTGGGCTCTACCTGAGCTACGCGCCGCCGAGCTCGTTGGTTCAAGCGACCGAGCTGAGCACTCCTGCGGTGGTCTCCACGCTGGTGTCCAGCCTGCTGCTGCTGGCATGCGCGGTGGCGATCGCCTGGTCGTGGAAGGGCGAAGCGAACGTATGGGCCGGTTCAGCCGCGGTGGTCGTCTACGCCGTCACCACGTTCACCGTGACCGCCGGCGTATTGGTCGGCGGAACGGGCGGCGGCTTCTTCGCCGGTCACATGGCCGCGACGATCTGCTGGATCGCGATGGCCGCCGCGCTGTTCATCTACGCGGGCCGCCTGTCCCGGACCGAGCGGTCGCTGCCGATCGGCGGCGGGTTGGCCCTGGTCGCCGCGGCGATGGCCAAGCTGTTCCTGTTCGACCTCGGCACGTTGGACGGCATCTTCCGCGTCGTGGTGTTCATCGTCGTCGGGCTGGTCCTGCTGGGCATGGGGGCGGGCTATGCCCGGATCTTGGAGAGGCAGGACCAGCAGCAGGATCAGTCTGGTGTGACCCAGGCGACACAGTAATTTGGACTCATTCCAGATTATCCCGCGTTGACCTAAGCATGGCTACTTCAACACGTCGCACAGAAGCAGAAGTACAGGGATTTCAGGCATCACCCGAGCTCAGCGCCAGCCTGCAGCGGGTGCTGGTCGATCTGATCGAGCTCCACCTGCAGGGTAAGCAGGCGCACTGGAACGTCGTCGGAACCAACTTCCGCGACCTACACCTGCAGCTCGACGAGCTCGTCGACTTCGCCCGCGAGGCCAGTGACACCATCGCCGAGCGGATGCGGGCGCTCGACGCGGTGCCGGACGGCCGTTCCGATACCGTCGCGGGCAGCGCCACGCTGCCCCAGTTCCCGGCCATCGAGCACAACACCACCGAGGTCGTCGATCTGATCACCGGCCGGGCCTATGCGGCGGTCGACACCATGCGCAGCGTGCATGACGCGGTCGACGCCGAGGACCCCAGCACGTCCGACATCCTGCATCAGCTGATCGACGGCCTGGAGAAGCTGGCCTGGTTGATCAAGTCTGAGAACCGCAAGGTCTAATCCGGTCGGCCGCAGATCACGCCGGCCGTGGCTTCCATCAGCGCGTCAAGGACCGCTGCGTCGGCGGAGCGGGCGCGCACAGCGAGAGTGTTCAACGCGGCCGTGGCGATTTGTGCGAGCGCATCGGGCGCGTGTGGGAACAGTTCCCCGTCGCGTTCGGCGCGGTCGAATCGTTCGGCGAACGTCGCGGTGAACCCCGACATGGTGTCGTGCGCTGCTGGAACTGCTGGCACGGGCATGCGTCGTTTCCCCTTGGGCGGGGATTAGGCGCTACCCGCGGTAGCCCCGTCTTCGACGGCGCTGCGAACGGCGTGGTCGTCGCGGCGCCCGACCAAATACCAGGTGTGCATGACGCCCTTGCCCTTGACGTCCACCTCACCGCGCTCCTCCAACAGGAACGCGTGGTTGAGGCGCTCGTAGACGTCGTGTGGCACCTGAATTCGACCCTCGACATCGGTGGTTTCCATCCGCGCCGCGACGTTGACCGCGTCGCCCCACACGTCGTAGAAGAATTTGCGCGCGCCGACGACGCCGGCGACCACAGGCCCTGCGGCGAGGCCGATCCGCAGGGGCACCTCGCGTCCCTGCGGATCCTTCAGGTCTGCGACGGCGGCCGCCATGTCGAGGGCAAGGCAGGCCAGCGCCTCCATGTGATCGTCGCGGGGCTGCGGCACGCCGCTGACCACCATGTAAGAGTCGCCGCTGGTCTTTACCTTTTCCAGGCCGTGACGGTCGACCAGCGCGTCCATGTCGGTGTAGAGGCGGTCGAGAAAGCGCACGAGATCGCTTGGGGTGGTGTCGCTGGCGCGCTTGGTGTAGCCGGCGATGTCGGCGAACAGGATTGAGGCGTCGTCGTACTTGTCGGCAATGATGTTGCGCGACGGGTCTTTCAGCCGTTCGGCGATCGTCGCAGGCAGGATGTTGGCGAGCAGAGTTTCGGACCGTTCGTATTCGGCCTCCGCCGCCTCCCTGGCGCGACGGATCTCGCGGAGCGCGTACCACACCACCGCGACGACCATCACCCAGGCGGAGACCACCGTGAGGGTGAAACCCAACCTGAACGCCCAATCCGGTTGCACGCCAGTGTTATAGGGAACGACGATCTCGAGCGCGATCACCGTCGCGGCGAGGACGGCAGCGAACACCGACGCGAGCACGAGGCGATCGACGCCGAGGATCAGAACCATGAGTGTCGCCGCGACGAGGTAGTAGAACGGCAGGCCCGAGCCGGTGCCCAGATGCCAGCACACGACGGTGATCGAGGTATACGCAACGGTGAAAAACACCAGCGAAGGGACCAGTTCGCCGAACCGGTACAGCAGCGGGATCATCAGGAAGATCGCGCCGCTGACCAGGTTGATCATGCCGATCCACACCACGTCCTGGCCCACGATCAAGCCTTGGATGCCGAAGAATCCGCTGACGACGGCGCCGATGCGGGTTGTGACGGTCAGAACCCTGAGGTGGCGGGCCACGGTCTCGGCATGGTGTTGCGCCCGGGCCGGGACTCGGCTCTCGAGTGCCACGTCCGGTACGCAGACGCGTCGCACCTTGACCACCACGGGCATAGCGTAACGCCGCAGGTGCCGACCTGGGGTTTCTCGGTTCTACGGGACGGACGCGTGGTGATCATCTACTCCACGCTGGACAGCGTGTGGCTCGCGGCTGGTCATCCCGCCGGCTTCGGGGCGCGAGGAAGTACCTAGTGCCCTCGGTGGGATTCGAACCCACACTGTCTGGGTTTTGAGTCCAGTTCCTCTGCCAGTTGGGATACGAGGGCTTTGTCAAAGCGCGGTTTCCAACCATAGAGGATGCCCCGCGGTCGCTGATCGGGCCTGGGACCGCCACAATGTGACCATGACAGGGTCACCGACCGACGCCGAAAAGCCGCGCCGCGTTCTCATCGCCGAAGACGAGGCGCTCATCCGGCTGGACTTGGCCGAGATGCTGCGCGAAGAAGGCTACGAGGTCGTCGGCGAGGCCGGCGACGGGCAAGAGGCCGTCGATCTGGCCGAGAGCCTCAAGCCCGATCTGGTGATCATGGACGTCAAGATGCCGCGCCGGGACGGCATCGATGCCGCATCGGAGATCGCCAGCAAGCGGATTGCGCCGATCGTCATTCTCACGGCGTTCAGCCAGCGCGACCTGGTGGAGCGGGCTCGTGACGCGGGCGCCATGGCGTATCTGGTCAAACCGTTCAACATCACCGACCTCATCCCCGCGATCGAGGTGGCGGTGAGCCGGTTCAGCGAGATTGCCGCGCTGGAAAACGAAGTCGCGACACTGTCGGACCGGTTGGAGACCCGCAAGCTGGTCGAGCGCGCCAAGGGTTTGCTGCAAAGCAAGCAGGGGATGACCGAACCGGAGGCGTTCAAGTGGATCCAGCGCGCCGCGATGGATCGCCGGACGACGATGAAACGCGTCGCCGAGGTGGTGCTGGAAACCCTCGATACGCCGGAGAAGGCGTAAATACTGCGTTTCCGACGCGCCGTTGACAGAGATTTAGCAGCAGGTCGGCGGGGCGCGTTTACCAACATCACGCACTACGGCCACGGGTTGGCTATGTTCTACGACGAAGCGTCGGCGGTCGGCCCAAGCTGGCTGGTGCGTCGATGCCGACAAAAACATTGACCCGGAGGTGAAACGTGCGCGGTCGCGTGGCACGGAGTGCATTTGCTCTAGGTAGTGCGGGTGTGATTGTGCTGGGCATAGCCGGCTGCACCCAGTCCCAGCAGCCGAGTGAGGGGGAAACGGCGCCGGCCGATCTGAAGATCGTCGAACAGGTGCAGATCGACCAGAACGGCGGGGAGGTCAAGGCCGCTGAGGGTGCCGCGCCTGCCGATCCCGCCGGCGATGGCAAGGCCACCTGCCCGCCGGTGTCGATCGCGATGGCGGGCCCGCTCAACGGCCCCGACGCCGCGCTCGGCATCAACATTAAGAATGGCGTCCAGTTGGCCATCGACAAGCACAACGCGGCCAACCCGGGCTGCCAGGTGCAGCTGAAGCCGTTCGACACCGAGGGTGACCCGCAGAAGGCCACCGGGATCGCCCCGCAGATCGTCGACGACCAGTACACAGTCGGCCTCGTCGGCCCGGCGTTCTCCGGCGAGACGAAGGCCACCGGCACCGTGTTCGATCAGGCCGGCCTCGTCGCTACCACGGCGTCGGCGACGAACCCCACGCTCAGCGAGAACGGCTGGAAGACGTTCTTCCGTGGCCTGGCCAACGATGCCGTGCAGGGTCCGGCGGTCGCCAACTACATGAAGAACACGCTGGGCTACAAGAAGGTCTGCGTGGTCGACGACAGCACCGACTACGGACTCGGCCTGGCCACGGCGATTCGTGACACGCTGGGCCCGGTCGCCGATTCGGCGTGCAACATCTCGGTGAAGAAGGGCGACAAGGACTTCTCCGCCGCAGTGACCCAGGTCAAGGGCGCGAGCCCCGATGCCGTGTTCTACAGCGGCTACTACTCGGAGGCGGCACCGTTCGCCCAGCAGCTCAAGGACGGCGGCTTCGGAGGCGTCTTCGTCAGCGCCGACGGCACCAAGGATCCCGAGTTCGTCAAGCAGGGGGGCGAAGCGACGAAGGGCGCCATCCTGTCCTGCCCGTGCGGCCCCGCCACCGGCGCGTTCGCCGACGAGTACAAGAAGAAGTTCAACACCGATGCCGGCACCTACAGCGCCGAGGGCTATGACCTGGGCACCATCCTGGTGAAGGGCATCGATTCGGGCGCCATCACCCGGCCGGCGCTGCTGGACTTCGTCAAGAATTACAACGGCCAGGGTGTGGCCCGTAAGTACCAGTGGACCCCCGCTGGCGAGCTCACCACCAACCTGATCTGGATCTTCAAGGTTCAATAGACGCTGAAGCGAGGCGCGTCCGAGACCGAAAGGCTCGGACGCGTTTTCGCTAGAGACACTTTGCGCGAGGAGCCGCCACCGGTGATCCACGAGTGCGTCGACCAGTACGCCTGCCTGGCCGCCAACATCAACTTCAACCTGGAAGGTCTGCGAAAAGGCTTCTGGCAATTGACGATCGACGGCCTCTCGTGGGGCGCGATCTATGCGCTGGTTGCCGTCGGCTACACGTTGGTATTCGGCGTGCTGCGGCTGATCAACTTCGCGCACTCCGAGATCTTCATGCTCGGCATGTTCGGCGCCTACTTCGCGCTCGACATCATCATGGGCTTCACGCCCAGTGGCAATGCCTACAACAAGGGCATTGCGCTCACGGTGCTGTACCTGGGTATCGCGATGTTGTTCGCGATGCTGGTGTCGGGCTCAGCGGCGGTCGGACTGGAGTTCATCGCATACCGGCCGCTGCGCAGACGCAATGCCCGGTCACTGACGTTCCTGATCACCGCGATCGGCGCGTCGTTCGTCATGCAGGAGTTCGTTCACTTCATCCTGCCGAAGCTGCTCAAGGGATATGGCGGCAGCAACGCACAACAACCGATCATCCTTGTGCAGCCCAAGACGCAGTTCACCATCTTCGGCGCCACCGTTTCCAACGTCACCATCGTGATCATCGTCGCGGCGTTGGTCCTCGCGGTGCTCACGGATTTTGCGATCAACCGGACGAAGTTCGGCCGCGGTATCCGTGCGGTCGCCCAGGATTCGACGACGGCGACGCTGATGGGGGTGTCACGCGAACGCATCATCATGACGACGTTCCTGATCGGTGGCCTGCTCGCCGGGGCCGCCGCGCTGCTGTACACCCTCAAGGTTCCGCAGGGCATCATCTACTCGGGCGGATTCCTGTTGGGTATCAAGGCATTCTCCGCCGCGGTGCTCGGCGGTATCGGCAACCTGCGTGGTGCTCTGCTGGGTGGTCTGCTGCTGGGCATCATGGAGAACTACGGCCAGGCCGTGTTCGGCACCCAGTGGCGCGACGTGGTGGCGTTCGTGCTGCTGGTTCTGGTGCTGCTGTTCCGGCCAACCGGGATACTCGGTGAAAGCCTCGGGAAGGCACGGGCATGAGCACACGTCTGGCGCCGGGCGACCGCCTGCGGGAGTGGTGGGACGGCCTGTCCCGAGTGCAGAAGTGGGGCTTCGGCATTCTGCTGTTCGGGGCGCTAGCGCTGCTGCCGCTGTACACCCCGCCGTTCCTCGACACGCCCGGCATCAGCTTTGGCGGCACCATGGCCCAATTCGCGATGGTGGCCATCATCGCGATCGGCCTGAACGTGGTCGTCGGCCAGGCCGGCCTGCTCGACCTCGGCTACGTCGGTTTCTACGCCGTCGGCGCTTACACCGTCGCACTGCTCACCAGCCCGGACAGCCCATGGAACAAGCTCAGCCCGACCGGGTTGTTCAGCGCCCCGTGGGCGTGGTTTTCGTGTGTGCCCCTGGCGATGGCGATGACCGCGCTCGCCGGCCTCATCCTCGGATTTCCCACGCTGCGCCTGCGTGGCGACTACCTGGCGATCGTCACGCTGGGATTCGGCGAGATCATCCGCCTGATGGCCGACAACCTGGCCGACATCACCAACGGCCCGCGCGGCCTCAACGAGGTCGCGTATCCGAGGCTGGGGGAGAGCGAGAGACTTCCCGAGGGCGTGTTCTCCAGCGGGAACTCCTCGGGCGACGCCAACTACGGCACCTGGTGGTTCTGGCTGGGCATCATCCTGATGGCCGGGATCCTGCTGCTGGTCGGCAACCTGGAACGCAGCCGGGTCGGACGCGCCTGGGTCGCGATCCGCGACGACGAGGACGCCGCGGAAGTGATGGGTGTCAACACGTTCCGGTTCAAGCTATGGGCGTTCGTGATCGGCGCGGCGATCGGCGGGCTGTCCGGCGCGCTCTACGCTGGCCAGGTGCAGTACGTCGCACCGCCGAGCTTCAACATCATCAACTCGATGCTGTTCCTGTGCGCGGTGGTGCTCGGCGGGCAGGGCAACAAGCTGGGCGTGATCTTCGGAGCGTTCATCATCGTCTATCTGCCGAACCGGCTGCTCGGCGTGCACTTCCTCGGCATCAACATGGGCGACCTGAAATACCTGTTCTTCGGCCTGGCGTTGGTCGTCATGATGATCTTCCGGCCCGAGGGCCTGTTTCCGGCCCGCCAGCAACTGCTGGCCTACGGCAAGGCCGCCCGCGATCTATTGCGGTCCGGACCGGCCGACAAGGAGTCGGCGACATGACCATCGAAGATCTGGCAGGCGTCCATCGGGAGATTCAGGCCGCCGAGGGCGAAGTCCTCTTGGAGACAAAGGATTTGACGGTAAAGTTCGGTGGGCTGGTGGCACTGGACTCAGTGACGTTCAACATCCGCCGCGGCGAGATCCTAGGGCTGATCGGACCCAACGGCGCAGGCAAGACCACCTGCTTCAATGCGATCACCGGCGTCTACCGGCCCAGCTCGGGATCGGTGACGTTCGACGGCGCACCGCTGGGGAGGATCAAACGCCACCAGATCACCCGTAAGGGCATCGCTCGAACATTCCAGAACATCCGGCTTTTCGGCGAGATGGCCGCCCTCGAGAACGTCATGGTCGGTACCGACGCCCGGCATAAGACATCGGTACCCGGCGCCCTGATTCGCACGCCGCGTCACCGTCGCGAGGAGAAATCCGCGATCGAGCGGGCCGCGGCGCTGTTGCATTTTGTCGGCATCGCCCACCGCGGCGAGGAGAAGGCCAAGAACCTGCCCTACGGCGATCAGCGGCGGCTCGAGATCGCCCGCGCGCTGGCGACCGAGCCCA
>JAVRPG010000843.1:0-6091 GCA_032162325.1 Mycobacterium sp.
CAATGAAACGGCCCCCGGAGATCGCGTCTCCGAGGGCCGTTTCATCAGGAGCGGGATTCAGGTTCGGTTCGCTTGGCGTAACGGTTGAGGAAGCCGACGGCCGCGATCGCCGCAACGACACCGATCACACCCCACAGCACGAATGGGAAAACGAGTGAACCCGGGGACCAGCCAATGCTGGACAACGTCGTTGCGGTGTAAATCAGCCAGATCAGACGGTAGCCACACCAGAGCGCGGTGAGGGCGGAGGCGATCCCGATCGCCAGGGCCCGTGTGGGGTCGACGCGGTTGATCTGTTCCTCGATGCGGGTGGGCACGATCTTCATTGCTGTATTCCTTTCGTGGTGCGCTGCCTCGTTGGCGTCGTCATCGCGGTAAGTACAGACGCTGAAGGCGGCTACCGATCCCAACAAGTGCGCAGGGGCGAGGGGCGAAGTCGACCGGCTGCCAACGGGCTTCGGACCGAATATCGCCGGCGGGCTCATCGAGGGCATAGTCGCGGGCAGCACCAAGCAGTTCGCCGATGCCGCAGCGGCCGCCGGGGTACCGGTCACCTACGTTGTTCGACCCGAGGGCTCCCACACGTGGGGTCTGTTCGAGTCGGAGATGCAGGAGTCCTGGAACACCACCATCGGACCGGCTCAGGGGGTATAGCCGCCACCACGCGTGATCACCGGACCTTGAGGCACGTTGCGGCGCAAACTTAACCGGTTTGCGGGTCTACAGGCGAGGGCGGAGTGCCGCTGGTCTCGATCGCTTCTGCTGCGGCTAGGCAAAGGTCCTCACGGTAGCGTCCCGAAACGACCTGCACACCGACGGGCGTTCGGCCGAGCAATCCGGTGGAAACGGTGAGTCCGGGCAGACCCAGATAGGGCAGGGCGAGCTGCGGCATCTGCGCCCGCCACACGCGCGCGAACGCATCGTCGCCCTGCATGTCGAGATGGTTTTCAAACGGCAGCTCGGCACTGACCGGCATCACCACTACGGCGTAGGTCTCAAAAAACATCAGCCACTGGCGCAGCAGCGTCGCGCGGCGGATCAGCACCCGAGAGAACGACGGCAAATCATGAACCAGGGCGCTCGAGCGACGGTGCGCCAGCACGTTTAGTGCACCAGCGTCACCCTCGCGCTCCGCGCGGGCGAGCATGTCGGCGTAGCCGTCATCGAATACGAGTTTGGCCTGCGCGTCGGCAGCCTCGGCAAGAGGCGGCGTCGTCGCCAGCTCCTCCACCTGCCAACCCGCGGTCTCGAGTCGGGTACCGGCGTCACGCACCGCCTGCGCGACTTCCGGCTGCGTATCAAGCCCATCGGGGGCCACGCAGATCGCGGCGCGCCTCTTGACGGACGGTCCTATCAACGGCGCGGGCACCCACCATGGGTCGCGGACATCTCCCACCGCCATCGCAGCGAGTGCCAAGCGCAGGTCGGCGATGCTGCGCGCCAACGGGCCCGAAACCGCGCCGATCTGACCGCCGATTGTGCGCTCCGGAAGCGACGCGTTGAAGGTTGGCACCCGCCCAAGTGTCGGCCGAAGCCCATGCACGCCACAGGCATACGCCGGATAGCGGATCGAACCGGCAATATCGGTGCCGTGGGCTATCGCGCCGATACCTGCCGTCACCGCGGCAGCGGCCCCGCCCGACGAGCCGCCCGGTGTGAGACGGAAGTCCCGTGGATTTCGTGTTTCGCCGTACAGTCGATTAGCAAGTGAACCACCGCAGGGAGAACGCGGGCGCATTTGTCCGGCCGATGATCACGGCACCCGCCTTTAACAGGTTGTCGACCACCGGGTTATTTTTCGTGGCGACGAGGTCACGTTGCAGCGTGACCCCCTCGGTGGTGGCGTAGCCGGCCTGGTCGACATTGACCTTCACCGTCACCGGCACCCCGGCGAGCACTCCAACCTCGCCGCCATCCCTCAGCCGGGCGTCGATGACGTCGGCGGCCGTCAGCGCTTCTTCGGGACGATGATCAACCACCGCGTTGATCGTGTCGTTGACGTCATTCAACCGGTCGAGAGCGGCCTGCACCGCTTCCCGCGCCGAGATCTCGCGGGACCGGATCAAGCCGGCAAGTTGGGTTGCCGGCAATTGCCACAACATGAGTGTCGTCCTTCTTCAGTCGCTTCAACGGATCTTCGTTGGCAGACGGCCTATCGCCAGTCTGGGCTTGCGCCGCATCGACTGGCCACAGCCGATGCGCCGTTCTTCCCACAAAAAGCGACACATGGGTTGTGCCACAACGGCTGCATTCAACCGCGGGAAGTCGTGCGGAATCGGTCCCGGTAAGCCTTCGGTGACACCCCGAGGTGATTCACGAAGACCCGCCTGAGTGTTTCTGCGCTTCCGAAACCGACGAGTCGAGCGGTGTCCGCCACAGTACGCCCGGCGTCCAAAGCCGCTCGTGCAGTATCGATCCGGACCATTTCGACGTACCGAGCCGGCGTGGTGCCAAGCTCTATATTGAACAACCGCGTCAGCTGGCGCGTACTCAACGCGGCGTTCGCCGCAAGACTTTTCACACTATGGTCGCCGCCGGGATTGGCTGCGATTGCATCGGTCACCGCGCGCAGAGCCGACTGCGGGGGCGGACCGGCCTCGACAAGAACCGAGAATTGTGACTGACCGCCCGCACGCTTGAGATAGACCACCAGTGACCGGGCAACATCGCGGACGAGTTCGGTGCCGTAGTCCTCTTCAACCAGGGCCAGCGCGAGATCTATGCCCGCTGAGACCCCGGCGGACGTAAACACATGCCCGTCACGGACGAAGATCGCGTCGGGTTCCACCGACACATCCGGGTAGGCGCGGGCCAGCAACCGCGCATGGCGCCAATGGGTAGTGGCTCTGCGACCGCTCAGTAGGCCGGCCTGAGCCAAGATGAACGATCCGGTGCAAATCGACGCCAGTCGTCGGGTCCTGGGTGGCACGGTTTTCAGCGCCTCGACGAGGGACGGATCAATCGGCCGGCCCACCAGCACGTCGCCGCCCGCGACGAGCACCGTGTCGGCTGACTCGATCGACGCGATGCGGTCCGTAACCGCAAAGCCCGTCCCGATCGATGTCGTGACATCGCGGCCGTCGACCGACGCGATCTTGAGCTGGTATTGCGCCCCGAACCGATTGGCTTCTGCGAACACCTCTGCCGGCCCCGCCGCATCAAGCAGCTTGACGCCGTCGAAGACGACGATCACCACCACCCGTGGCTTCGGACGCGTGGCCGACATACAACCAGTATGTCGCAATCTGTGTGAAACGTGGCCGATCGGACAGGACCCGGTGGACCGCCAACAACGCCAAACTGGCGGCAGACAGTCCCCCACACAAGGAGTTATCCCTATGTCTACGACATCCGTCGAAACCATCGCCGACATCGTCATTCCCGACACCCCGCTCGTGCGCGATGTCACAGCCTTCATCAGGGAAGCCGAGAATGACCTGCTGTTCGATCACTCGCGTCGAGTCTTCTTGTTCGGCGCGTTGCAGGGCCGTCGCCGCGGATTGCAACCCGACTTGGAGTTGCTCTATGTCGGGGCGATGTTCCACGACATCGGGCTCACGGAGCCGTATCGCACCTCGGCCCAGCGTTTCGAGGTCGACGGCGCCAATGCGGCGCGCGACTTCCTGCTGGAGCACGGAATCGATGAAGTCGACGCCCGAAAGGTCTGGCTTGGCATCGCATTGCACACCACCCCTAATGTGCCCGAATTCCTCGAACCCGAAATCGCTTTGGTCACAGCCGGTGTCGAGACGGATGTCTTGGGAATCGGCCGCGATGATCTGTCACCGGAGGCGCTTGCGGCCGTCACCGCCGCACATCCGCGGCCTGACTTCAAACGCCGGATACTGCAGGCGTTCACCGACGGCAACAAGCATCGGCCCCGCAGCACCTTCGGCAACGTGAACGCCGACGTGCTCGAACACTTCGACCCATCGTTCGTCCGCGACGATTTCGTCGACGTCATCCTCAACAACAATTGGCCCGAATAACCGTGCCGAAACCGCTTAAACAGCAACTGCCGCAAGGTATTTCGCGACACCCCGACACCTCTATCGACCACTAAGGAGAATCGACTATGAATGATCACCAGCCCAATCCGACGACCACCGACGCCGGCATTCCGGTGGCCAGTGATGAGCATTCGCTCACCATCGGGCCCGACGGGCCGCTGCTGTTGCAGGATCATTACCTGGCCGGCCACCTCCGGAACGGGGTGACGGAGCAGGTCTTGGAGCGTGCCTTCGAGTACTGGAAAAACATCGACAAAGAAACCGGCCAGAGAATCGAAACGGCCGTGCGCAACGGATCGTCCTAACCGACGATCCCGATGCGGCTCGGCGTTGGCGACAAACGGCCCCCGGAGAGCGTCGTCGGCGCCATCGCACGCGATCGCGCGAAACACAACTACAGCTCGCCGAGCACCGTCAGCGGCGACCGTCGCGCGAGGCGGACGACGGCGGCCGATACAACGCTGATCGCGACGATGATCGCAATGACGGTCGCGACGAGGTAGATCCACGGTGCCGACAGCGCTGTCGGTGGCGGGTCGAAGACGCCGGTGAGCACACTGACCAGCATCCGCGACAGCGCCCAGCCGAGGACGGCCCCAGCGGTGAGACCGCACCCCACGAGGGCGGCGGCTTCGGCCAGCACAAACGACCGCAGGTGGCGTCCGGTGGCTCCCAGTGCGTTGGCGATGACGAAGCTGCGCCGCCGCTCGGTGAGTCCCAGCGCGAGGACCAGGGCTCCGGACGCGGCGGCCAGGACCAGGCCGAACCCTAGCTCGATGCGGGTGAGGCCGGCGAGGTTGACCGCGGTGAGGCTGGATCCGACCTTGCCGCGGATGGTGGCGATATCGGTCACCGTCGCCGAAGCGCCGACAGCTGTCTTGATTCGGTCGGCGACGGCGGTGGTGTCACGTCCGCCGGTATCGACGAGGAAGGCCCCGACGGCGTTGCCTGTGTGTTGGGCGAGGTAGCCGGCGTTGGCGACGAAGAAGCTGTCCTTAGGGGCGGTGGGGAATTCGGTGACGACCCCGATGTAGTGGAATCCGACGGTGGTGAGTTGGTGGGTGCGGGCGTCTTGCAGCCGCAGGTGGATGCTGTCACCGGGAACCAGCTGGAAGTCTTTCACCGTTTCGGCGCTGACCAGCAGGGAATCGGGCTGCGCGGCCAGCTCGTGCATCAACTGCCCGACGGTGCCGCCCTGAAAGTAGTTGTCCTGCAACGCGGTAACGCTGGTGATGCTGGCCGGGTTGACACCGTAGAGGTCCTGCAGGTCGGATCCGATGTAGGCGAAGCGGTGCTGAAGCGGTTCCACCGCCCGGACTCCCGGTATTGCGGCCAGTTGTCGCGCCACGTCGGCAGGCACGGCTGCGCCCGGTGGTTCGGTGACGGTGACGTCGGCACCATTGGTGAGTTGGGCGTCGACTTCGGCCTGAGCCTGATAGGTGGCGTTGAACGTCGCGGTGGACGCGGCGAACGCGACCGCGAGGGTCAAGAGCACGATCGCCCGCGCGAGCGGCGCGCGCTGCCGAGAGAGCGAGTGGGCGACGACGCGCGATAAGGACCCGGTCAATGGTCGCAGCGCGGCGGCGACGACGGGCCAGCCGCGGCCAAGGAGCAGGTCGGCCAGTCGCCACACCAGCAGGGTGGCGCCGATCCACAGCAGGGCCGGGGCGACGAAAGCCCAGTAGGACACCGAGATCGCGGGGACGCCTTCGGGGGCCAGCACGATCTGGTAACCGGTGCGCCCGGCCAGCCAGAACAGCACGCCAGACACCGCCAGCGCCACCAGGTCCAGACCGAATCGTGTCCAGCGGGGGGCGGTGGTTCTGCGCACATCGGCGCGGACCGTGATGACGGTGGCGCCGCGCAGGTCGCGCCAGGCCGGGGCCAAGACCGTCGCGGCCGCGATGGCCAGCCCCCCGGCCGCCGAGGCGCCGGCCCAGCCGATCGCGGTGGGCGTGTCGGCACCAAAGCTGGCCGATCCGAACGTGGCCAGGCCGACCAGTGCCGCGGCAGCCAGGCCGACCGCGCTGCCGACCAATCCGACGACGATGGCTTCTGCCGCGGCCAGGCGAATCAGGTGA